>JBQMQB010000033.1:7688-13504 GCA_052172715.1 Giesbergeria sp.
CGCCGGGTCTTGCTCGGATTCTTGCTGGCCGCGCTTGCCACGATTCTCATTGGCATCGTCACGTATTGGTCGTCGACGGAACGCGAAACGGCAGTCCTGCGGCTTAGCAACGCCCAGCAATCGATCCAACTGCTTCAGAACGTGATGCGCTCCGTCACCGACGCCGAGAGCGGCCAACGCGGGTTCATGCTGACCGGCGAGCCTCAGTACCTCGCAGCCTACGACGCCGCAACCGCCAAGATTTCCGATCAGCTTGCCGCCCTCGCCCGCACCGTCGACACCACGGAGGCATTGATAGAGAGTCAAAAAACCATCGCATCCCTGATTCAGGCGAAATTTGATGAGATCAATAAGGCATTGGAAACGCATCAGCGGGGCGAGCCCCAGAAAGCGCTGGAGTTGGTGCGCTCCGGGCGGGGACAGGCGGCGATGGAAAGCCTGCGCCAGCATGCGGAAGCCTTCGGGATGGCCTTGCAACGACGCGCGGACGAACGGCAAGACGAATGGCGCAGCGCCGCCAACTGGTCCGCATGGCTGACCTGGGGCGGTTCCGCACTGCTACTCTTACTTATTGGCATGGCGGCCAGCATGACTGCGCGCGAGCAGGCGGCCAAAGCCCGTCAGTCGTGGGTGGACCGTGGCATCCTGCGCCTGGGCATCGAGCTGCAAGGCGACCATTCGCTGGACATCCTGGGCGAAGTTGCCATGCGCCATTTGGCCGGCTACATGGGCGCGCAAGTTGGCGCCGCGTATGTCGTGCGCGGCGACCAGCATCTTCAACTATTCGGCGCCTATGCACTTGATTCTCAGCACGCCGTGACCCAACTTGTGGTAGGCGAAGGCCTGCTCGGCGAAGCGCTTCGCTCACGCGCATTGCACCATGTGCGCGAGGTTCCCGACGGCTACTTGCGCGTCACTTCCGCCACAGGCGCATCAACGCCGCGCGAGTTGCTCCTGATGCCAGCGATCTACGGCGGCCGGGTGTGGGCGGTGGTTGAGCTGGGTTTCTTTCGCGCGGTTCGCCTGGCCGACAAGGAACTGCTCAAGCGTGCGGCCGAGATGCTGGCGATGGCGATTCGCGCAGCACTTGATCGCACCGAACTCGAACGCCTGCTGCACGAGACACAGCGCCAGTCTGAGCAATTGCAGACACAGCAAGAAGAGCTGCGCGTCAGCAATGAAGAGCTTGAACAGCAGAGCAAGTCATTGCAGGCTTCACAAGTGCAGATGGAACTGCAACAAACGGAGCTGGAGCAAACCAATGCCCAGCTCGAAGAGCAGACCAGCCAGCTCGAAGACCAGCGCGAGCGTCTGCTCAATGCGCAAGAAATACTGAGCGCCAAGGCCGCAGAGCTCGAACTCGCCAGTCAGTACAAGAGCGAATTTCTGGCCAACATGAGCCACGAATTGCGTACGCCGCTCAACTCGACGTTGATCCTGGCCAAGCTCCTTGGCGACAACAAGAGCGGCAACCTGAATGCGGAGCAAGTCAAGTATGCCCAGACCATCTACGCGGCTGGCAACGATTTGCTGGCCCTCATCAACGACATTTTGGATTTGGCCAAAATTGAATCCGGCCAAGCCGATGTGGAGCCCGAAGACGTGCCCATTGCCAAGGCGCTGACTGAGTTGCTAGACCCGCTGCGCCCCATTGCCCACCAGAAAGGCCTGCAGCTCTCAAGTTCGATCGCCCAGGGCGTGCCCGAAACGCTCGAAACCGACCCGCGTCGCTTGGGCCAGATACTGAAAAATCTGCTCTCCAACGCCCTCAAGTTCACCGAACTGGGTTCGGTCACCCTGCACGTGAGTACGGCGGCGGACGGCAGCATCTCTTTTGCTGTGAAGGACACCGGCATCGGCATCGCGCCGCAACAGCAGGCGCTGGTGTTCGAGGCATTTCGGCAGGCAGACGGCAGCACGCACCGCAAATATGGCGGCACCGGGCTGGGGCTGTCTATTTCGCGCAGTCTGGCGCGGCGCCTCGATGGCGACGTCAGCCTGGAGAGCGTGTCTGGCCAGGGCAGCACCTTCACGCTCACGCTGCCCGCCTCGCCGGCGCTGGCGTCTACGCGCACTGCACACACGCCAATGGTTGCCCCCGTGCCTGTGCCAGTAGCGGTCCGCCCGCCAGCTCCCGCCGCTGCTGTCATGGTGCCCTGGACGAAGGGTTCGCGCAGCATCCTCATCATTGAAGACGACCCGCGTTTTGCCCAGATTCTTCAGGATCTGGCGCGCGAGATGGGCTTTGACTGCAGTTGGGCCGCCACAGCAGGCGAAGGCCTGGACGTGGCTTTGCAGCGCCAGCCCAGCGCCATCGTGCTGGACGTAAATCTGCCCGATTTTTCTGGTCTCGGCGTGCTCGACCAGCTCAAGCGCAACGCCGCCACACGCCATATCCCCGTACATATTGTCTCAGTGGCTGACTATTCCCACGAGGCGATGGAGCGCGGTGCTGTGGGCTACGCGCTCAAACCCGTCAAGCGCGAAGAGCTGGTGCAGGCACTGGAACGCCTGGAGGGCAAGTTCAGCCAGAAAGTCCGCCGCGTGCTGGTCGTGGAAGACGACGATGTGCAGCGCGAAAGCGTGCGCGCGCTGCTCGCCAATGACGGCGTGGAAATCATCGGCGCAGAGACGGCAGCACAAGCGCTGAAGCATCTCACGCTCAGCACCTTCGATTGCATGGTGATGGACGTCAATCTGCCCGACCTGAGCGGCTATGAGCTGCTCGCGAGGATGGCGGAGCAAGACGGTGTCTCTTTCCCTCCCGTCATCGTCTACACCGGCCGGGCACTCACACGCGACGAAGAGCAGAAACTGCGCCGCTTCTCGCACTCCATCATCATCAAAGACGCGCATTCTCCCGAACGCCTGCTGGACGAAGTCACGCTGTTTCTGCACCAAGTGGAGTCCGAGCTCTCCGAAGAAAGCCAGCAGATGCTCCGCGTAGCACGCAACCGCGAAGAGGCCTTTGAAGGCCGCACCGTATTGGTGGTGGAAGACGATGTGCGCAACGTGTTTGCACTCGCCAGTCTGCTTGAGCCTACCGGCCTGAAGGTGGAAATAGCGCGCAACGGCCGCGAGGCGCTCGAATGGCTCAACAAGCACAACACGCCGGGTGCGGTGGACTTGGTTCTGATGGACATCATGATGCCGGAGATGGACGGCTACACGGCCATGCGCGAGATTCGCATGCACCCAGAATGGCGCCGCATTCCCATCATTGCGCTGACGGCCAAGGCCATGAAAGACGACCAGGAAAAATGCCTCGCGGCTGGCGCCAACGATTACATCGCCAAACCGCTAGATGTGGACAAACTCATGTCGCTGGTGCGCGTGTGGATGCCCAAATAAGAAGACCCGCGCCGTGCCCCACCAAAAGCTTGCCCGGATTGCCGACATTGAACAGCGTTTGCTGATCGAGGCTATCTACCAGCGTTATCACTACGATTTCCGCTCGTACGCACGCGCCTCACTCAAACGCCGACTGCAAGCAGCGCTGGTGAATTTTCAGTGCAAAACCATCTCCCAGCTGCAAGACCGCGTACTGCATGAACCCGAGGTATTCGCTGCCATGCTCGACTACCTCACCGTGCAGGTGAGCGACATGTTTCGCGACCCAGACTACTTTCGTGCGCTGCGCGAGCAGGTGCTGCCGCTCCTGCGCACCTACCCCTCGCTCAAAGTCTGGGTGGCTGGCTGCAGTGCGGGCGAAGAGGCGTACTCCATTGCCATCCTTCTACAGGAAGCCGGGCTGCTAGAGCGCACGCTGATTTATGCCACCGACATCAATGCCCAGGCCTTGCAATCGGCCAGCAGCGGCGTCTTCGATGTGGCACGGGTGCCGGTGTTTACGCAGAACCACGCAGAATCTGGCGCGGGCACGTCGCTCTCAGACTATTACACCGCCGCATACGGACGCGTGGTGTTTCACAAGTCGCTGCGCGAAAAAATGGTGTTCTCGGACCACAGCCTCGCCACAGACAACGTCTTCGCCGAAGTGCAACTGGTGTCTTGTCGCAACGTCATGATTTATTTCGAACGTGACCTGCAAGACCGCGCGCTCGCCTTATTTCGTGACTCGCTCTGCCACCGCGGTTTTCTCGGTCTTGGCAGCAAAGAATCACTGCGTTTTTCCAGCCACTCGGGCGATTTCGACGACTTTGTGCCCGCGCAACGCATTTACCGCAAGCGCGCATTGACATGACACCATCGGTGGATTCAAGGCACTTTGACCTCGTCGTGATTGGCGGCTCTGCCGGCGCGATGGAGGTATTGCTGGAGCTTCTTCCTGCGCTTTGCGCTGATCTGCAAGCCGCTGTCGTGGTGGTGCTCCACATGCAGCGCGACCGCCACAGCCTGCTGCCGCAGGTGTTTGGCCCTCGCTGTGCCCTGCCAGTGCACGAAGCGCAGCACGGCGCGCCCATTGAGCCCGGCACCATCGTGTTCGCTCCGCCTGACTACCACTTGCTGGTAGACGCTGGGCCGCGCTTGTGTCTGTCGGTGGATGCGCCCCTGCATTTTTCCCGCCCGGCGATCGATATTTTGTTCGAGTCTGCGGCCGATCAGTTTCCAAACAAGCTTGTCGGTCTACTGCTCTCGGGCGCCAATACCGACGGCGCCGCAGGGCTGGCCGCCATAGGCCGCGCTGGAGGCCTGACCATGGTGCAGGCACCAAGCAGTGCGCAGGCCACCGCCATGCCGCTTGCGGGCTTGGCGCAATGGCCAGGGACCGACCATGTCGCCACACCCACTGAACTGGTTGCCACGTTTCAAGCTCTTCATTTACGGAGTCAACTGTGAACCTCCCAGCCCGCGCCCACCCTGCTGGCGAGCCAGCTATCAAGTGCTTGATAGTGGACGACATCGCCGAAAACCTGGTAGCTCTGGAAGCGCTGCTGCGCCAGGATGGCGTGCAAATTTTGCAGGCCCAGTCGGGTGCGCAAGCACTTGAATTGCTGCTCACCAACGACGACATCGCACTCGCTCTGCTTGACGTGCAAATGCCCGAGATGAACGGCTTCGAGCTGGCGGCGCTGATTCGCGGGCGGGAGCGCTCACGCCACATTCCGCTGATTTTCGTGACCGCAGGCACCCACAACACCGATTGGCAGTTTCAAGGCTACGAGAGCGGCGCGGTAGATTTCCTCTACAAACCGGTGCATCCGCATGTGCTGTTGAGCAAGGCAGAAGTCTTCTTCACGCTGCATCGCCAGAAGATCGCCCTGGCGCGTGAACTTGCCGAACGCACTGAAGCGCTGCACATCAACGACATGTTTGTGGCAGTGCTCGGCCACGACCTGCGCACGCCTCTTGCCTCGGTGACAGCAGCCGCCGGCGCGTTGGCGCGCGAGCTTCCCGAAGGAAAACCAGCGGCACTGGCACAGCGGATACTGACGAGTGCCCGCCGCATGGGCGGTATGGTGGAAGACCTGTTGGACGTCACCCGCATTCGCCAGCACGGAGGATTCAGTCTGCGCGTTGCGCCCATGCAGCTGGACGCGCTCAGCGCACGCGCCATCGGGGAACTGGGCGACGTGCATGGAAGGTCGGTCGAACTGGTGGCAGAAGGCAATCTAGCAGGTGCATGGGACGGTGAGCGCCTGGGTCAGTTGCTGACCAACCTGCTCGGCAATGCACTGCGCCATGGCAGCGCGGACCAGCCCGTGCGGCTCGTGCTTGATGGCACGCACGCGGACCATGTGAAAATGGAAGTCCACAATGGTGGCAACATCCCTGCCAATTTGCTGCCGGTGCTGTTTCAGCCGTTTCGCGGGCGCGAAAGCCGCAATGGCCGTCAGGACGGACTGGGCCTTGGC
>JBQMQB010000034.1:0-4654 GCA_052172715.1 Giesbergeria sp.
GGCTCCAGTTGTGCTCGTTGATGATGTGCACCAGCACCTGCTTCTTCTTGCCGCGACCCACCGGATGGATGATCTGCGAGATGCGCTGCACGGTGGTGTTGCTGGGCGTCACCTGAATGCTCTGCGGGTTTTTGAGCAGCGTGGCGGCCAGATCGCGGATTTCATCGCTGAAGGTGGCGGAGAACAGCAGGCTCTGCTTTTCCTTGGGCACCAGCGCCAGAATTTTCTTTACGTCGTGGATAAAACCCATGTCCAGCATGCGGTCGGCTTCGTCGAGCACCAGTACCTGCACGGTGGAGAGGTCGAGAAAACCCTGCTGCTGCAAATCGAGCAATCGGCCTGGCGTTGCCACCAGAATATCGACACCGCGCTTGATGCGGTCTATCTGCGGATTCATGCCGACCCCGCCAAAGACCACTGTGGAATTCAGTTCGAGGTATTTGCCGTATTGGCGTGCCGACTCCTCCACCTGGGCGGCGAGTTCGCGCGTGGGGGTGAGCACCAGGGCGCGCACACCCTTGCCGCCGAATTTGCTCTTGGGTGCTGCCTCACTTGAGAGTCGCTGGAGTATGGGCAGGATAAAGGCTGCTGTTTTACCCGTGCCGGTTTGCGCGCCAGCCAGAAGGTCCTGTCCGGCCATTACGGCGGGAATGGCCTGGGCCTGGATGGGGGTGGGGATTTCGTAGCCTTGCTCGCGCACGGCTTTCATGATGGCCGGAGCCAGGTTCAGATCGTCAAATGTCATTGAAAAATTGCGCCCATCCGGGCGCCGGGAGTCGGCCCGTCGGTCCCCAGAAAATGGGGCCCCGATCCAGTGTCAGGCCAACAAGGTTCAAGATCGGGCGCCGACAAGCAGTGTTGCGTCACCCCCAGCAGATTGCTGATATCGCGCACAGCTGGAGTGCGCGAATGCCGTTATTGTCGCATGGGTCGATAATTGGTGGATTCGCCGGGCGCAACGCCCGCTTTTTTTCTTTGCAGGACCGAACCAGACCCGATGGCCCAATACGTATATTCCATGAACCGCGTCAGCAAGACGGTGCCCCCCAAGCGCCAGCTCTTGAAAGACATTTCGCTCTCTTTCTTTCCAGGCGCCAAAATTGGCGTGCTGGGTCTCAATGGCTCGGGCAAGTCCACGCTGCTCAAGATCATGGCCGGGGTCGACAAAGAGTTTGAGGGCGAGGCGCTGCCGATGCCAGGGCTGACCATCGGCTATCTGGAGCAAGAACCCAAGCTGAACGACGAGCACACGGTGCGCGAATCGGTGGAAGAGTCCATGGGCGCCGTGTTCGCCGCCAAGGCACGTCTGGAAGAGGTCTACATCGCTTATGGCGCTGAAGACGCCGACTTTGACGCACTGGCGGCCGAGCAGGCCCAGCTCGAAGCCATCATCGCCACCGCCGGCACCGACTCCGAGCACCAGCTGGAGATCGCCGCCGATGCGCTGCGCCTACCACCGTGGGACGCAAAAATTGGCCTGCTCTCCGGTGGTGAAAAGCGCCGCGTGGCGCTGTGCCGCCTGCTGTTGTCCAAGCCCGACATGCTGCTGCTCGACGAGCCCACCAACCACCTTGACGCTGAATCCGTCGAGTGGCTGGAAGTGTTTCTCAAGCGCTTTACCGGCACCGTGGTGGCCATCACCCACGATCGCTACTTCCTCGACAACGCGGCCGAATGGATTTTGGAAATGGACCGCGGCCGCGGCATTCCATGGAAGGGCAACTACAGCACCTGGTTGGAGCAAAAGGGCGAGCGCCTGGCGCAAGAGCAAAAGGGCGAAGAGGCCCACGCCAAGGCCCTGAAGAAGGAATTGGAATGGTCGCGCCAGAACCCCAAGGCCCGCCAGGCCAAGAGCAAATCGCGCCTGGCCCGGTTTGAAGAGCTGAGCGACATGGAATACCAGAAGCGCAATGAGACGCTGGAAATCTTCATTCCAGTGGCCGAGCGCTTGGGCCATCAAGTGTTTGAATTCCACAACGTCAGCAAGGCCTTTGGCGACCGGATGCTGATCGACAACCTCAGCTTTACCGTTCCTGCAGGCGCCATTGTCGGCATCATCGGCCCCAACGGCGCCGGTAAATCAACGCTGTTCAAGCTGCTGGCTGGCAAAGAGCAGCCCGACAGCGGCACCGTGGTGATTGGTTCGACCGTCAACATGGCCTTTGTTGACCAGCACCGCGATGTGCTGGCAAACGAAAAAACTGTCTGGGAAGATGTTTCTGGCGGCCTCGACATCCTGAACGTCGGAAAATTCCAGATGGCCAGCCGCGCGTACTGCGGGCGGTTCAACTTCAACGGAGCGGACCAGCAAAAGAAGGTCGGCATGCTGTCTGGTGGTGAGCGCGGTCGCTTGCACCTGGCAAAAACGCTGATTGCCGGTGGCAACGTACTGCTACTGGACGAGCCCTCGAACGACCTGGACGTGGAAACCCTGCGCGCCTTGGAAGACGCGCTGCTCGAGTTTGCCGGTAGCGTGTTGGTTATCAGCCACGATCGCTGGTTCCTCGACCGCATCGCCACGCATATTTTGGCGGCCGAAGGCGACAGCCAATGGACCTTCTTCGATGGCAACTATCAAGAGTACGAAGCCGACAAAAAGAAACGTTTGGGTGAAGAAGGCGCGCGGCCACACCGCATGCGCTACAAAGCGCTGAAGTAGGATTGGCGCTACGCCCGTTTCATCACTT
The DNA here is from genome assembly GCA_052172715.1 of Giesbergeria sp. Lineage (GTDB taxonomy): Bacteria > Pseudomonadota > Gammaproteobacteria > Burkholderiales > Burkholderiaceae_C > Simplicispira. The sequence continues at coordinate 2,688 of JBQMQB010000034.1, forward strand.
GCCTCTGCATTTACCATGACTTTGCCCCAGGGTCGTTCACGAACAGTTCTTCGGGCCTGTGTGGTCACCGCCGTCCGAGAAGGCGAGGAGCTGATGGACCAGCTCGTCAAGTTCACACTCGACGAATTGGCTCAGCAGGAATCCGAGACGCGCGTTATTGCTAAGCGCGATCTGGCGCACGAGGCGCAGAAACTGCTGCGTGAGCAGCAACCGGCATTGGTCAAGGGCTACCCAATGGTGTTGCTGGAGATGTTTGCCGATGGGCCCTCAGCAGCGGCTTCCAAGCCTGCCGCATCGACTGCGCTTGATTTTGGCGAACTCACCCTGGTGGACGACGACGAGGTTCAGGCCCAGGTCGAACTCTCGCGGGCGCAGCAAGTTGCCTTGCACACCACAGAAGAAATTCTGGGCGAACTCAATGGCTTGGTCAGTGCCGCCCAGGGCTTGCGCCGGGTGCAGCCGGAGCGCAATCCGCTTCGGCCTGAAAACTACATACGCGCCTTGCAACGTGTGGTCGCGGATACCCAAGTGGTGTCACCCATACGCGAGGCATGGATGCAGCACATGCGCCCTTACTTGGGACAGCAGCTGGTGGGGATTTATGAGCGAGCCGTCAAGGGGCTGCGCGAACATGGTGTGGAACAGGTTGGATGGAGCACACGCCAGCCCACCCAGGCCCAGGCCGGTCCTGGCAGTGGTTGGCACGGTGGCGCAGGCCCGGCGGGTGGCAGTTCGCGCTCGGGCTGGTCGCCTGCGTCTGCGTGGGGTGGTGGCGCAGGTGCGTCCTCCAGCTACCAGGATATGGGCGCTTCAGGCTACGCACCACCAAGCGACGAAGAGGCGTTGCTTACGGTGAGCATCCTGCGCCAGATGTTGGCGGGTGCCGAAGATCCCTACCAACAAGCGTACGTGCAGCCAGAGGCTTCGGCGCATGGAGCCATGCCGCAAGGCTTCGACCGTCACGCAACACCTGGCGCGGCTGAGGCAATGGAAGACATGGCGCAGTTGGAACGCTTGGTGGGGCGACTGGCCAACAGCCAGTCGGCCTACCTGCACAGCGGGCAAGGTGCTCCGCGCAGCAGTCAGGGCTCTTTGTATGGCTCTGCCGAGGCAGCCCCTATGGGCGCCGAAGTGGTGGCGCGCATGGTCGAGAACATCTCGCAGGACACACGCCTTTTGCCGCCGGTGAAGCAAGCGGTGCAAAACCTTGAGCCGGCCATTCGCAAGCTGATCCGGCACGACGCGCAATTTTTCACCGATGGCCAGCACCCCGCGCGCCAACTGCTGGACGATATTACGCAGCGCAGCCTGGCCTTCACCCATGTGGAAGCGCCGGGTTTCGACCGCTTCATGCGCCTTGTGGACCAAGCCGTGGCGCACCTGAGCAAGGCAGACATCACCAGCGCAGCGCCGTTTGAAACGGTGCGGCGTGCCTTGCACGCGGCATGGGAGGCGCAGCAAAAGAAACTTGAGGCCCGGCAAGAGCGCGAAAGGCGGACCTTGCTTCAGGCTGAAGAGCGGGAAATGCGCGCTGAGCGCATCGCCGCCGAAATCGGCGCACTGCCTGAGTTCGAGGGCGCGCCGCAGGACATGGTGGATTTTGTGCTTGGCCCCTGGGTCGAAGTCGTGGCGGCGCCGCCGCCGACTGCCAGTGGTGGGCGCAGTGCGCAGGCGACCAGCGCCCTGGCGTTGGTGCCCTTGCTGCTCTGGAGCGTGCAGCCCGACTTGACGCGAAACGACCCCGACAAATTCGACGAGGCGGCCATCGTGCTGCCAGTGCGCCTGCGCGCTGAGCTGGAACACATCGGGCATCCACCCGAAGAAATTGACGCGTTTCTCGCCAGTCTGGGGCAATTGCACCGCCTTGCTTTGGCGGCCAGACCGCCAGATTTTGAGTTGCCGCAAGCCACACTTGCGGCTCCCGAATTCGCGCAAAAACTGGAGCAAGACGCTGCAGGCGATGGCGA
>JBQMQB010000034.1:4754-12892 GCA_052172715.1 Giesbergeria sp.
GGCGATGGCGACAGCGTCACATCCTTGTACGGACCAGAGTCGAGCGCAGAACCCGAAGTGCCGCAAGAGCATGCGCCGGCCTCGCAGCACCCAGGCAGCGATGGTTTTGTCATCGGTGCCTGGCTGGATCTCACCACCTCCGGCAAGCAAATGCGCACCCAGCTCACCTGGTGCAGTCCACACAACACCTTGTTTCTGTTTACTGCGCTGGACGGCAGTACCCAGTCCATGACGCGGCGCATGCGCGACAAGCTGGTGGCCAGCGGCGCCTTGCGGGTCGTGGATACGCGGCCGCTGGGAGACCGCGCCTTGCACAACACGGTGCCCTCAGAGCTGCGCAAGTGAACCTGGCGGCCTCGGCCGCTAACCCCTTGAGAGCTTCTGGCGCACCAACGAAATGTGGTTGCGCAGCGCATACAGCTCGTCGGCGTACGACAGTGGCACGCTGACTTTTTCCACCTGCGCGTCGAGTTGGTTAAGCGCCTCGGTCAAGGCAGCCGCGGGCAACTGGCCAGCGTCCATGTCCTCTTCGATTTCGCGCAGCCGACCGTACCAGCGAAACACCCGAGAACGCACCCGAAACTGGTAGAGCGGCGGCACAACGCGCGACAGCGGCAGCAAGGCCGCCAGAAAAATACCCAGCACCAGCCACATGCGCTGGATGAGGTTGGCAATCCAGAAGGGCAGGTAGCGCTGCAACAGCGGTACTGGCTCGTTGATGGCACGGTCCGCCTCGGCGGCCACGGGCAGCTCGCTAAGCCGTGTGTTGGGGAACTCGCGCGCCCGGTTAAACCAACCCGCGCCGCTGTGCAACCGCTGCCCGGCCTGGGCAAACAGTTGCAGCAGGGCAGGGTGCGTGTCGGTGCGGGCCAGCAGCGCGGTGGTCGAGGCCAGCAGCCGCACATCTTCAGGCGGTACATCGCCCGCCAGATCGACCACGCCGCGTGGCAGGGTGACGGGGCTCAGGAATGCAAAGCGCCGACCATAGGCCTCGTTCTGCGGAAAGTCCATCAGCGCCACGCCTGGGGTTTGCAGCAGCATTTGCACCATCAGCGATTCGGGCGCCGCGGCAAACACCAGCACGTCGAGCTTGCCAGCGAGAAACTTCACCGTGGCGTCCGTCTCCCCCAATCGCGAGAGCTTGATGTCGCCCGGCTGCATGCGGTTGGCGGCGAGTAGCTTTTCCATCAGCGTGGGTACACCGCTGCCCTCGGTACCCACGTTTACGCGCAGGCCGCGCAATTGCGCCAGCGAATCGAGCCTGCCGGTACTGACCGGTTTGCGCGTCGGGTGCGGTCGGTAGAACAGCCACAGCGGCTCCACGAACAGGCTGCCCAATGACGTCAGGTCTTCCGGGTCGCTTGCTTGCAGCTCTGCTGTGCCGCCCTGCACAAAGCCGAGATCGGCGCGGCCTTCGCGCAGCAACTGCAGGTTGGCCGAAGAGCCCTCGCTGGGCAGCAGCTCCACGGTAATGCCTTCGGCCGCCAACGCTTGCTGGTAGCTTTTGCCGAACGATTCATAGGCGCTTTGCGCTGGGCCTGTGGCCAGCGTCACGTGCTTGGGCGGGGTGGGGTTGAGCCACCAGTAGGCCAGCACCAGCAGCCCCACGGCGAGAAAAGCCAGTGGTCCGGCAGACACGAGCAGGTCGCGCAGCGACAGGAGGGTAGAGCGAAAAACTTTTGGCATAGCGTCAGGCTTTGCGTGCTTGCCAGTCGGCCAAACCCGGCAGATTCAGGCCTTGGGCCGTGGTGATGGACTGCGCCGCCTGCACCGCCCGCAGTGTGGCGCGGGCCGTAACTTCCGCGGCCAGTGCGGCCAGCAGCAGCATGCTGACGCGCTTGCCGCTGGTGCCGGTGGCCAGGGCAAACAGGGTGTCACCGTCGAGTTGGGTGTGGGCAGGGCTGATGCTGCGTGCCAGGCCGTCGTGCGCGGCCATGGCGAGGCGCTGGGCCTGTGCTTTGTCCAGAATGGCATCGGTGGCTACCACGCCAATGGTGGTGTTGGTGCCCGGTAGCAGCGCTTGCGGCAGCTCGCCGCGCAGCAAGGCCTGCGGGGTATTGAAGAGCCCAAGGCCATCGAGCGTGCGCGCCCCGGCGACGACCTCGGCCGTGCGGGCGTCCAGCACATCGCCCACGGCGTTGCAGGCAATGAGCGCGCCCACTGTGACACCGTCGAGCGTGACGGAGGCGCTGCCGATGCCGCCCTTCATGGCACGCGCCATGCCAAACAGTTTGCCTACCGCAGCGCCGGTGCCCGCGCCCACGTTGCCCTCGGCAGGTGGTGCGCTCGATGCCGCGGCGCAGGCCGCGTAGCCGGCCGCCGCGTCGGGCCGAATGCTGGGGTCGCCCACCATCAGGTCAAACAGCACCGCGGCGGGCACGATGGGTACGCGCGCTACGCCGACATCCAGCCCCACGCCATGCTCTTCCAGCCAGCGCACGGCGCCGGTCGCAGCATCGAGCCCAAAGGCGCTCCCGCCCGAGAGGACGATGGCGTGCACCTGTTCCACCAGGTTGCCGGGTGCCAGCAAATCGGTCTCCCGCGTGCCGGGCGCTGCGCCGCGCACATCCACCCCGGCCACGGCGCCGCCGCGGGTAAGCACCACGGTGCAGCCGGTGGGGCGGCGGCTGTCGGTGAAATGGCCGACTTCGATGCCGCCGACGCGGGTGATGCTTGCGCTATCGGAATGGGATGGGTTCATGCGCGCCGATTATCGGCGCGGCAGCTGGCACCCAGGCGGCTGCAAGGGGCGCATCTACGGGTTCGCAATCAAAGAGAAAACACGGCGCCACAACGCCGCGAGGTCTTTGATTGCGAACCCGTATCAGGCGAACGTGTCCAGCTGCGTGCCCAGTGGGCCAAAGTTCACCGGTGGCGGCTGTGGCACTGCGTCGAGCAGCGCCGCAGCGGAGCTGGCCTGGAGGTCGATCGCCTTTTTGAGCACCGTCACCTGAATAGCCTGGGCGGTTTGGGCCTGGCTGTTGGCGCTGGCGATCTGCAGGATGGTGTTGGTGAGCGAGATGTCCATAGTTGTGTATCGACAGATTTTCCTCGAGCTAAAGTGCTTTGCGGATTTATTCCAGCGCTGGCGCACCAAGGGGCGCGCAGTGCGCCAGATCCGAGGCTCGCCGACCAGGAAGCTTGCGCGACACATCGCGCAAGGCGGTGCGAAGGCCTTCTTCCAGCACCGGGTGGTAGATGGGCATGGCCAGAAGGTCGTGCACGCTAAGGCTTCGCGATATAGCCAGGCCAAGCAGGTGCGCGAGGTGCTCGCCTGCCGGTGCGCACAATTCGGCGCCCAGCAGCGTGCCGTCTGCGCGGTCTGCATACAGGGCGATGCGGCCTTTGTTTTTCTGGCCAGCGCGGGCGCGCCCTTGGTTGGTGAAGTCCACGCTGCCGGTTTCAAAGCCGCGATGCTCCAGGCTGGCGGCGCTCGCGCCCACCACCGCCACTTCGGGGTCGGTGAAAACGATGGAAAGGTGGGCTCGGCGTTCGTAGCAGCGCACCTCGTTGGCCACTGCGTTCATGCCTGCAATATGGCCTTCGTCTGCCGCTTCGTGCAGCAGCGGCCGGTGGTTGTTGACGTCGCCCGCAATGAAGACGCGCAAGTCAGCCACCTGGGTGCTGCCCGCGTCGAATTTGGGCATTCCGCGCTCGTCAAGGGGCACTCCGAGCGATTCTAGGCCGAGCCCCCTCACGTGGGGCCGCCGACCCACCGCCACCAGCACCTGGTCCACCACCGTGCGCGTGCCGCCGCTGGTGATGGCAATTGCGCCCTCGGCAGCTTCCAGCCGTGCCTCAGCGCCGGTGTGCAACTGCATGTCTGCCGCCAGTGCTTTGCGCAGCACGGTATTGATGTCTGGGTCGCTCAGGCCGCCGACCAAGTCTTGACTGGCAAAGGCGCTGACCTCAACGCCAAGCCGTGCCAGCGCCTGCGCCATTTCAGCGCCGACCGGGCCCAGGCCGATCACACCCAAGCGCGGGCCAATGCGGTCTTGCTCAAACAGCGTATCGGTGGTCAGCAACCGCTCACCAAAACTTTGCCAAGGCTCTGGAACGATGGGGTACGAGCCCGTTGCAATGACGATGGCGCGACTCTGCAGGCGTTTGCCGTTTACCTCTACGCAGTCCGGTCCCAGCAGGCGCGCGCGGCCGGCCAGGCTTCGTTCGCCCAGGGCGTCGGTGACGCGGACAGTGCCGGCGACGAAGTCGTCGCGCAGTGCGCGCAGGCGCTGCATGACGGCAGGGAAATCGACTGAGAGCTTGTCGCTGCCGCGAATGCCGAATTCCCCAAAACTGTGGCGGCGGTGGTAGGCGTTGGCGGCTTCGATGAGCAGCTTGGACGGCATGCAGCCGACGCGGGCGCAGGTCGTTCCATACGGGCCGTCGTTGACGATGAGGAAGTTGTCGGTGCGCTTGCGCACCTCGCTTAGTGCAGCGAGGCCTGCGGTGCCGGCGCCAATGATGATGGCGTCGTAGTGGTTGGACATGGGCGTGGACTCCATCGGTGCGGTGCTTCCACTGTGCCACGGTTGCGGGGCGTGCGCTGTAGGTGGGCGCAGTTTGCGCTAGCGCTGAATTAGCGCTTCTAAGATAGTACGATAATCAGATGAAAACAGCCTACAACGCTTATTCAATAAGCGCAAGCAGCTATTAAAGATATAGCAAATGACGCTCTGGCCCTACGTCTGCCCGTCTTCCACTCTGCAGTCGATAGCGCCGTGTGAAAGGTCTGCCAAGCGCTGCATCAGCGTGGGTGCATCGCACTCTGGCAGCGTGAACTGCAGGCGCACCACGCTGCCATGTTCGGCGGCGAGCAGGCTGGCGCCGGTGCTTGTCAGCTCGCGCCGCACGGCACCTTCCAGTGCATACGGCAGACTGCATTGCAAGTGGGCCATGCGCTGCAGCGTGATCTTCTCTGCACCCAGAAGAGCCTGGGCCACACAGTCTGTGTAGGCGCGCACCAACCCACCCGCACCCAGCTTGACGCCGCCGAAGTAGCGCACCACCGTGGCCAGCACGCCTTCGAGGTCTTGGTGGCGCAGCACTTCAAACATCGGGCGCCCCGCGGTGCCGCCGGGCTCGCCATCGTCCACAGCGGCAGACTGGCCACCGGCCAGCAGCGCCCAGCAGATGTGGGTGGCGCCGGGGTGCTGCTTCCACAGCGCATCCACATGGGCCTGGGCGCTGGCGCGGTCCTGCATAGGCTGCACGCAGCCAATGAACCGGCTTTTGCGAATCGTCAGGTCGCTGTGAACAGCCGCAGCAAGCGTCTGGGCCATGGGGCCTTATTCCATTTCCAAATCATGTGGGACGCGAAGACGCGCCGCAGACATTGCAACAGCAAGGCAAGGCAAAGTTGACAAAGTCACGGATGATTTAGAAATGGAATTATTTGTGGGCGCCGTTGCGCAGCATAGAGCGCACCAGTGCCCGGCTGTGGGCCCCGAAGTGCCCCAGCAGCTCTGCAATGGCCGTGTCGAGGTGGGCCCGGCGCGCAGGGTCTACTGCAGCGAGCTCGCGGGCCAAGTCAATCTGCGTGGAGTGCACGCCAAAGTCATAGCTGGGGTCTGAAGCGTAGTGGGCGGGCAGCGTATCGACCAGCGTGACATCGGTCGCCTCGCCAGCGTCGTAGGCCTCTTTGCTGACCACATCGCGCACGTAGTGCTCAGACCAGGCAGGGTAGCGCGTGTCTTGGGTGGTGTCGTGCAGCTCGGCGCCAAGCGGCCCTGGCGTGCGCGTTTTGGCGGCGCCGCGAATCAGCGCACTTTCATAATTTTCAAGCGCTAGGTGCCGGTTGGAGAGCAGCACGATCATGTCGTTCTTCCACTTTGGCAGCCCCACCATGGCCAGGGTGTTGATACCAATCAGCTTCCAGGCACCCTTTGCGGGCGAGACGCTGGCGTGGTAGGGCTGCGTCAGGTCCTGCACATAGTGCATGGCCAGCCCGGTAAAGCGCCAGCCCCAGTACGGGTGGCCGGTCTCGAAGGCCAGGCGTGCCAGACTCGTGTACTGGTGCACGCGCAGCAATGGGTAGGTGCGCCTGAGGAAGGGCGCGGCCATGTAAATGATGGGGTATTCATGGAAAAACCCCATGTGAAACGGCGCCTGAGTGCCAAAGCTCAGCGCGGGGTTGCCAAAGGGCAGGGTGCCAAAGTGGTAGCTGCGGCCGGCGTCTGAATTGCTGTCGCTCCACAGGTTCAGGTCCATGCCGTAGTCGGGCTCGTCGCTGGCCGATGCCACCACGGCGAGCGCCGGTAGCATTTCGCCCGGCTCGACGCGCAGAAAAATGTGGTTGGCCTCTGCCGATGTGTCGAGTGCGTTGACCGCCGTGTGGGGCAGCAGCCGCGCAGGGTCTGGCGCGGGGCCCCATGGGTCGGGTTGGAAGTAGAGCGCCAGTCGGCTTTCGGGCGACACGCGCAGCGCCGCCAGAAAAGCCTTGCGCCGTTCGAGGTCGCTGCGTGCAGGGTCGACCCTGAAAGCGAGCGCTTCGGGGCGTGGCGGATAAACATCGAGCGACTGGCGTGCCCAGGCTTCATCGGTGGTCAGCAGCTCGGCAATTGCCTTTTCCTCGTTCTTCAGAAACGCCTCCAGCGGCTCAGCGGGCACCTGCACACTGGCCGCCAGCTCGGGCATGCGTTCGAGCGCTCGGTAGGTCACCATCGCGTGGTTGCTCCAGGCAAAGACGGTGCTGGCGAAACTGGCCAGCACGGCAACGATCAGGACATCACGGGTGGTGCGCATGGGCTTGCGGTGGGTGGAAATAGTCAAGAGAGCGAGAAAATGCCATTGTCAGTCCTGGCTAGGGTAGCCGGTGATGGCGCGAATGTCGCGGTACAGCGGCTGCAGCCGCTTGTACATGCGGCAGTACACGCGCCGGTAAAGCTGCTCGTAGGTGGCGGCGTGCTGTGGCTCGGGCTCGAAGCGCTGGCCCATGTGCGTCATCGCCGCCACGGCCGTCGCGTAGTCGGCATGCAACCCCAAGCCCACCGCAGCAATCATGGCGGCGCCCAGGCCGCTGGTTTCGTACAAGTGCGGGCGCTCGCAGGGCAGGTTGAAGATGTTGGCGGTGATTTGCATGGCAGCGTCACTTTGCGAGCCGCCGCCGGAGACGCGAACGAGCGTGATCGGCGCACCGCCACGCTTTTCGATCCGCTCCTTGGCCTCGCGCAGCGCGTAGGCCAGGCCTTCCAAAATGGCGCGGTACAGGTGGGCGCGGCCGTGCACGTCGCCAAAGCCAATCACTGCGCCTTTGGCCTCGGGGCCGGGCACCTTAATACCGGGGTTCCAGAAGGGTTGCAGCATGAGCCCCTGCGCGCCGGGCGGCACGCGGCCCACCAGCGCATCGAACAGGCTTTCGGGCGTCACGCCCTCAGCCACTGCTTGCTGCTGCTCGTGCAGCCCAAACTGCTCTTTGAACCAGTTGACCATCCAAAAGCCACGTGTGATTTGCACCTCGGTGTTGTAGTGGTCCGGCACCGCCGCCTGGTAGGGCGGGATGAATGGCGTGGCCTCCAGGTAGCGCGGGGTGGTGGTGTTGATGGTGGCAGCCGTGCCGTACGACAGGCAGGCAATTTCGGGCGTGAGGCAGCCCGCACCCAGCACCTCGCAGGCCTTGTCGGCCGCGCCTGCCAGCACACGCAATCCAGCGGGGATGCCAGTGTCTTGTGCGGCCTGTGCGCTGACTTGACCGATGACCGTGCCTGCCGCCACCAGTTCGGGCAGCATGCCCTGCGTGATGGGCAGGGCCTGCCACTTCCAGTCGTGCGGCGGTGCCCAGTGGCCTTTTTTGTAATCGAAGGGCACATAGCCGACTTGCGAGGCAATCGAATCGACAAAGCGCCCGGTGAAGCGGTAGTTCAGGTAGCCCGAGAGCAGCAGGTACTTGTCGGTGCGCGCCCACAGCTCGGGCTGGTGCTGCGCGATCCAGTTGGCCTCGGCTTCTTTCTGGAAATGGCGCACCGTATCGCGCATGCCAATGGCGCGAAACGCGGCCTCCCACCACCACGCCAGGCGCGGGGCGTGCTCGGCGCGGCGCTGGTCGAGCCAGATCATGGCGGGGCGCAGGGGCAGGCCTGCGGCGTCGAGCGCCAGCGTAGTGCCGCGCTGCGTGGTGATGACGAGGCCGGCAATGTCGC
>JBQMQB010000035.1:0-11297 GCA_052172715.1 Giesbergeria sp.
GGTCTGGTTCTCGGCAGCATGTACGCCTTGATAGCCTTGGGCTACACCATGGTGTACGGCATTATTCAACTGATCAACTTCGCGCACGGCGAGGTGCTGATGGTCGGTGCACTCACGAGTTGGAGCTGCATCGGCATGATGCAGTCGGCCATGCCCTGGGCGCCAGGCTGGCTGATCTTGCTGCTGGCGACCATCATCGCCTGCGTCGTGGCTGCGGCGCTCAACTTCACAATTGAGAAGGTGGCCTACCGGCCGCTGCGCAATGCGTCGCGCTTGGCTCCGCTGATTACCGCGCTCGGCATGTCTATCTTGCTGCAGACGCTGGCCATGATCATCTGGAAGCCCAACTACAAGCCGTATCCGACGCTGCTGCCTGCCACGCCGTTTGAGGTGGGTGGTGCGGTGATCACGTCGACGCAAATCCTGATTTTGGGCGTAACCGCCATTTCGCTTGCGATACTGACCTGGCTGGTGGGTTACACCAACCTTGGCCGGGCCATGCGCGCCACGGCAGAGAACCCGCGTGTCGCGGCCTTGATGGGTGTGAAGCCCGATATGGTGATTTCGGCCACCTTCATCATCGGCGCGATTCTGGCGGCCATTGCCGGGATCATGTACGCGTCGAACTACGGCACGGCGCAGCACACCATGGGCTTCTTGCCTGGCCTGAAGGCCTTTACGGCAGCTGTGTTTGGCGGTATCGGTAACTTGGCCGGTGCCGTGGTCGGCGGCATTCTGCTCGGGTTGATCGAGGCGATTGGCTCGGGCTACATCGGCACGCTCACGGGCGGTGTCCTTGGGAGCAACTACGCAGACATCTTTGCGTTCATCGTGCTCATCATCATCCTGACGCTGCGGCCATCGGGCCTGTTCGGCGAACGTGTGGCCGACCGCGCCTGAGGAATCTCCCATGAACCAAAAAAATCTTGCCAAATGGGTTGCTGGCGCCATTGCGCTCCTGATACTGCCCCTGATCCTGCAGTACTTCGGCAACGCCTGGGTGCGCATCGCCGACCTGGCTTTGCTCTACGTCATGCTGGCGCTGGGTCTGAATATTGTGGTTGGTTACGCTGGCCTGCTGGACCTGGGGTATGTGGCGTTCTACGCCGTCGGGGCCTACTTGTTCGCACTGCTTGCGTCGCCGCAGCTTTCGGAGAACTTTGCTTACTTCGCGGCGATGTTCCCGCAAGGTCTGCACATCTCGATTTGGCTGGTGATTCCGCTGGCCTTGTTGGCAGCGGCCACCACCGGGGTCATTTTGGGCATTCCGGTGCTCAAGCTGCGCGGCGACTACCTGGCCATCGTCACGCTGGGGTTCGGGGAAATCATCCGCATTTTCATGAACAACCTGGACCACCCCGTCAACATCACCAACGGCCCGAAAGGCATTGGCCAGATTGACTCGGTGTCCATCTTCGGGTTGAACCTTGGCAAAACGCACGAGCTGTTTGGTCATGAGTTCAACTCGGTCACGATGTACTACTACCTGTTCTTGGCACTGGTACTGTTGACGGTTTTGGTTTGCTACCGCCTGCAGGATTCGCGCATCGGCCGTGCCTGGATGGCGATTCGCGAAGACGAAATCGCTGCCAAGGCCATGGGCATCAATACGCGCAACATGAAGTTGCTGGCATTCGGCATGGGTGCATCGTTTGGCGGTGTGTCGGGTGTGATGTTTGGCGCCTTCCAAGGCTTTGTTTCACCCGAATCCTTCAGTTTGATGGAGTCGGTGATGATCGTCGCCATGGTGGTGCTGGGCGGCATTGGCCACATTCCAGGTGTCATCCTGGGTGCTGTGCTGCTCTCGGCTTTGCCTGAGGTGCTGCGTTACGTGGCTGGCCCCCTCCAGGCCATGACCGATGGACGGCTCGATTCCGCCATCCTGCGCCAGTTGCTCATCGCGCTGGCCATGATCGTTGTCATGTTGCTGCGTCCGCGCGGCCTCTGGCCCGCGCCTGAGCATGGCAAGAGCCTGATTCAGAAGTCCTGAACACCGCAGAAAGACAGAACATGGCAGAGAAATCCAAAGATGTGGTGCTGAAGGTTGCAGGCATTTCCAAGCGCTTCGGCGGCTTGCAAGCGCTCTCGGACGTCGGCATCACTATCCAACGCGGTCAGGTCTATGGCCTTATCGGCCCCAACGGCGCTGGCAAGACGACCTTCTTTAACGTCATCACCGGGCTGTACACGCCCGATACCGGCACTTTCGAGTTGGCCGGCAAGCCCTATGAGCCTAAAGCGGTGCACCTGGTCGCCAAGGCCGGTATTGCCCGCACGTTCCAGAATATTCGCCTGTTTGCCGAAATGACGGCGCTGGAGAACGTCATGGTCGGGCGGCATATTCGCACCCACTCGGGCCTTTTTGGGGCGGTGTTCCATACCAAAAGCTTCAAGAAGGAAGAGGCGGAGATCGCCAAACGCGCCCAGGAGTTGCTCGACTACGTTGGCATCGGCGGGTACGCCGACTACAAGGCGCGCACGCTGTCCTACGGTGACCAGCGCCGCCTGGAGATCGCCCGCGCGCTGGCGACCGACCCGCAATTGATTGCGCTCGACGAGCCGGCCGCCGGCATGAACGCCACCGAAAAGGTGATGCTGCGCGAGCTGATCGACCGCATCCGCAAGGACAACCGCACCATCTTGCTGATTGAGCACGACGTCAAGCTGGTCATGGGACTGTGCGACCGCGTCACCGTGCTCGATTACGGCAAGCAGATTGCCGAAGGCACGCCGTACGACGTGCAGAGGAACGAAAAAGTGATTGAGGCCTACCTGGGCACCGGAGGACATTGAGCATGGCCGAACAGAACAACAATATCCTCCTGCAAGTCAGCGGCCTTAAAGTGGGCTACGGCGGTATCCAGGCCGTCAAGGGCATCGATTTCGACGTGCGCTCGGGCGAGCTGGTGTCGCTCATCGGCTCCAACGGCGCCGGCAAGACCACGACGATGAAGGCCATTACCGGTAGTCTGGGGTTCACGGATGGTGACATTCGTTACCAAGGCGAGAGCATTCGCGGCCAGGGCGCTTGGGATCTGGTGAAAAAGGGTCTGGTCATGGTGCCCGAAGGGCGCGGCGTGTTCGCACGCATGACCATTACCGAAAATCTGCAGATGGGCGCCTTCATCCGAAGTGACAAGGCGGGTATCCTGGCCGACATCGACCGCATGTTTGCGCTGTTCCCTCGCCTCAAGGAGCGTCGCGACCAGTTGGCCGGCACCATGTCGGGCGGCGAGCAGCAAATGCTGGCCATGGCCCGCGCGCTAATGAGCCAGCCCAAGTTGCTGCTGCTTGACGAACCTTCCATGGGGCTGTCCCCCATCATGGTGGACAAGATCTTTGAAGTCGTGCGCGATGTGTACGCCCAGGGCGTGACGGTGTTGTTGGTGGAGCAAAACGCCAGTCGCGCACTGGCAATTGCCAACCGTGGCTACGTGATGGAGTCGGGAATCATCACCATGACAGGGCCTGGTAAAGATCTGCTTAGCGATCCCAAGGTGCGCGCAGCGTATCTGGGCGAGTAAGCGGACATCCAAAAACCGGCGCCACGCCGGTTTTTTTTCGACCCTTTTTTTGTGGCTGAGAACGCCCTAAATCGGGTATCGGTGCCGATTGGCCTTGGTTTTTTCGCCCTCAGCCCTTTGGGTTTCGCGATCTCTGAGTCAGATGAACGCCTTTCAGTCTTTGCCGGTTCCGTTGCAAACCGTGTTGCTGTTGCTGGCCAGCAATGTGTTCATGACCTTTGCGTGGTACGGCCACCTGAAGAATCTTTCTGCGTCGCCTTGGTACGTTGCCGCACTGGTGAGTTGGGGCTTGGCGCTGTTCGAGTACCTGTTTCAGGTGCCCGCCAACCGCATTGGCTTTACGCAGTTGAACGTGGGCCAGCTGAAGATACTTCAGGAAGTCATCACGCTCTCGGTCTTCGTTCCCTTTGCGGTGTTCTATCTGGGCCAACCGCTCAAGTGGGACTACCTTTGGGCGGGGATGTGTATGTTGGGCGCCGTGTACTTCATGTTTCGCGGTGCTTGATGCTCGTCATGTGATTTGTCAGCGAGGGTGCAGGCTTGGGCCCTTCGCCTCGTTAAACTTGCGCCATCGCGAAATCCTCGGGTTTCGCTCCCTCTGCTTCCCCTCTTCCTGTTCCCCCCTTGGAGTTCCACATGCTGTTTGGCAAGCTCTTGCCGCGCGAAGGCAACTTTTTCGAAATGTTCAACCGGCATGCGGAGCACATCGTGGAAGCTGCCCACGCCTTTGCACTGCTGGTCGCTCACTACAACGAGCCGCACTTGCGCGAGCGTTACGCCCAAGAAGTCGACAACGCCGAGCGTGCTGCCGACCGCGTCACGCACGAAGTCAACAAGGCGGTGCACAAGACCTTCATCACGCCGATTGACCGCGAGCAGATTCACACGCTGATCAACACCATGGACGACGTTGCGGACCTGATTCAGGATTCGGCCGAAACCATGAGTCTGTACGACGTGCGCACCATGACGGAGGAGATCGTGCGCCTCACCGATCTGAGCGTGAAATCCGTGGAGCGCATGCGAGACGCCGTCAAGCTGCTCAACAAGCTGGCCGACGCTGCCACCGCCGAGGCGGCGCTCAAAACCTGTGAAGAGATCGACAAGATCGAGAGCGACGCCGACCGTGTGCTGCGCAGTGCCATGAGCAAGCTGTTCCGTGAGGAGCCCGACGTGCGCGAATTGATCAAACTCAAGGCCATTTACGAGCTGCTGGAAACGATTACCGACAAGTGCGAGGACGTTGCTAACCTGATCGAGGGCATCGTCCTCGAAAATTCCTGATTTTTTGGACGACCGACTGATGCAAACCGTACAGACCGCCCTCTGGGTCGTAGCGCTGCTGGTCGCGATGGCCATCGTGTTCGACTTCATGAACGGCTTTCACGATGCCGCCAATTCCATTGCCACGGTTGTCTCCACCGGCGTGCTCAAGCCGGGCCAGGCAGTGGTATTTGCGGCCTTTTTCAACTTCGTCGCCATCTTCGTTTTCCACTTGAGCGTGGCCGCCACCATCGGCAAGGGCATCGTCGAGCCAGGGGTGGTAGACACCCATGTGGTGTTCGGCGCACTCATGGGCGCCATTACCTGGAACTTCATTACTTGGTACTACGGCATCCCCAGTAGCTCCTCGCATGCGCTGATTGGCGGCATCGTGGGTGCGGTGATGGCCAAGACGGGCGCCGGGGCATTGGTCGCTTCGGGCATTCTCAAAACCGTGGCCTTCATCTTTCTGTCGCCGCTGCTGGGCTTCCTTTTCGGCTCGCTGATGATGGTGGCCGTGGCCTGGATTTTTCGCCGTGCACGGCCAAGCGGTATCGACAAATGGTTCCGCCGCTTGCAGCTGGTGTCTGCTGGCGCGTACAGCCTCGGTCACGGCGGCAACGATGCGCAAAAGACCATTGGCATCATCTGGCTGCTGCTGATCGCCACGGGCTACGCCGATTCAAGCGACGCATCGCCGCCGCTTTGGGCGATCGTCAGTTGCTATACGGCTATTGGCCTGGGGACCATGTTCGGTGGCTGGCGCATCGTCAAGACCATGGGGCAAAAAATCACCAAGCTCAAGCCGGTGGGCGGGTTTTGTGCCGAAACCGGTGGTGCCATTACCCTGTTCATGGCAACCATGTGGGGCATCCCGGTCTCGACCACCCACACCATCACCGGCGCTATCGTCGGCGTCGGTTCCACGCAGCGCGCCAGCGCGGTGCGCTGGGGGGTGGCAGGCAATATCGTCTGGGCCTGGATTCTGACGATCCCGGCGAGCGCTTTTGTGGCTGCAATTGCCTACTGGATTAGTTTGCAGCTTTACTGATCTAGTATCGGATGGCTATCATAATAATAGCTATCCACGCTTTATCTGTAAGCGTCAGAGCCGTTTTTCTCGGTTTTTTGGTTCAGCGCGAAATCTTGTGCGCCTCTTCGATCTGGTACTCGAAGTAATGTTGAAAACTGTACGCCAGGCTGGCCATGAGTACAGTCGTGCCAATCAGCAGCGAGGTCGCAACGGCAAACACAGTGAACCAGTTGGTGCGCCCGGCGACTGCATCAGGTGCGGCGCCGGGGTTGTGGCGAGCGTTCCATTTCTCGGGTGTCGCCAGGCCATAGACGATGGCGGCTAGCGCACAGCCGGCGATGGTGAAGCCCAGCAGCGGAATCAACAGCCAGCTCAGCGAGTCGTCCTGGCCGAACTGCTGCACGCGCCGTATGCCATAAATGCCCAGGGCGGTCGGTAGCACCAAGAGCCATCCCAGTGGGTCGGAAAACCCCCGCAGGTAAAAGCGGTGCAGACCGATAGGTCCGCCTAGAAAGGCCAGCCACGCGGCGAGGGTTTTGTTCTTCATAGCCCTTGATTATTCGGGCGATTGCGCATCGCCGCAGCCCAGGGGCCTTTGCAGGAGCACGATGTCGCGCCAGGCGCCGTGCTTCCAGCCCACCGAGCGCATCAACCCTGTTTGCTCGAAACCCAGCGATTGGTGAAGGCCGATGGAGCCCACGTTGGCCGAATCGCCTACCACGGCCATCAACTGGCGCACACCGGCAGCCTCGGCATGGTCGATCAGCGCTGCCAACAACGCTCGGCCTACGCCGCCGCCACGGGCAGTTTCTGCCACATACACCGAATCCTCGGCGGAAAAGCGGTACGCCGGTCTGGGTTTGAACCAGTTGGCGTAGGCAAAGCCGATCACCTCGCCGCCGCGCTCTGCCACCAGCCAGGGAAGTTTGCGCGCAAGCACCTCGGCTCGGCGCGCAGCCATGTCGGCATGGGAGGGTGGCTCGATCTCGAAGGTGCCGGTGCCGTGAAGTACATGGTGCGCGTAAATGGCGGTGATGGCGTCGAGGTCACCATCCACACTCGGGCGAATTTTAGGCATAGGGGAAGCAGTCAAAGAAAGATATAATTGCAGGCTTTGCAGCGTGTCGCTGGCCGGGTGGCCATGTCGCGTGTCTCTACGTTGTGAATCTTGGGCTCGGTTGCCAACGCGCCGACCCGCCACCCGAAGGATAAATCATGGTCGTCATTCGACTCTCCCGCGGCGGCTCTAAAGGCCGTCCGTTCTACAACATCGTGGTCGCCGACAAGCGCGTGCGCCGCGACGGTCGCTTCATCGAGCGCCTGGGTTTCTACAACCCCACGGCCAAGGAAGGTGAAGAAGGTTTGCGCATTGCGCAAGACCGCCTGACCTACTGGAAGAGCGTGGGCGCCCAGTCGTCTCCCACCGTGGACCGTCTGATCAAGCAGGCCGCCAAGCTGGTTGCCTGATCCGGCTGCCTAATCTGGCTGCCTAATCGGACAGGGCGAATCGCGTCACACACTGACGCGATTCGCCCTTTTTTCTTTTATCCCCATTCGACATGACCTCTGAACTCGCGCTCCCGGCGGCCGAACTGCCGTCCGACGCCATAGAAATAGGCCGCATCACGGACGCCTGGGGGGTCAAGGGCTGGTTTAAGGTGCTGCCCCACAGCAGCGAACCTGGCACTCTGTTGTCTGGCAAGCGCTGGTACCTGCAGCCCACTGAGCGCGGTCCGCGCAGTTTTTCTGGCACGGTGCAGCTTGAACTGCGCCAGGTCCGCGAGCATGCGGGAGGCATTGTGGCCTGGGCGCAGGGTGTGGACGACCGCAACGGTGCCGAGGCGCTGCGTGGTTCGCGTATTTTTGTGCCGCGCTCCAGTTTCCCCAAGACAGACGATGGCGAGTACTACTGGATCGACCTTATTGGCCTGGCAGTGGAAAACCGCGAGGGCCTGGCGCTGGGCACCGTGCGCGACCTGCTCACCACCGGCCCGCAGACCGTCCTGGTGCTGGACGCCGAAGTGGTGGAAGGCAAACCCGTGGAACGCATGATTCCGTTTGTTGCGGCCTTCATCGACCAGGTGGATTTACCAGGGCGGCGCATTGTGGCCGACTGGCAACCCGATTACTGAGTCGCCCCTGGCCAACCGGTTGACGCTGGCTCCACGCGTATGCGTTTCGATGTAATCACCCTGTTCCCCGAGTTGTTCGCGCCGTTTCTGGTCAGCGGAGTGACGCGGCGCGCCTACGCTTCAGGGCAGGTGGCGGTGCATCTGTGGAATCCGCGTGATTTTGCCGAGGGCAACTACCGCCGGGTGGACGATCGTCCCTTTGGCGGCGGCCCAGGCATGGTGATGCTGGCCGAGCCGCTTGCGCAGTGCCTCGCAGCCATCCGTGCGGCACGTGGCGAGGGCGCAGACGCGCAGGCACCATTGGTGCTGTTCTCACCCATTGGCGAGCGACTGAAGCACGCCGCTGTCGAGCAATGGGGGCAGGGCGCGGGTGCTGTGCTGCTGTGTGGCCGCTACGAAGGTATTGACCAGCGGTTCATTGACCGCCACGTTGATGTGCAGCTCAGCCTGGGCGATTTCGTGCTCTCAGGCGGTGAGATTGTCGCCATGGCGCTGCTGGACGCCGTCGCGCGCCTGCAACCCGGCGTGCTGCACGACGCCGGTAGCCACGCTCTGGACAGTTTCAACCCGGCGCTCGATGGGTTGCTTGACTGCCCGCACTACACCCGACCCGAAATCTGGCAGGGCGAGGGCGTGCCGACCGAGCTGCTCTCGGGTCACCATGTGCAGATCGAGCAATGGCGCCGCGGCCAGCGCGTCCTGTACACGGCACGCCATCGCCCCGATTTGATTGACGCGGCGCGCGCTGCCGGGTGCCTAAATGCAGCAGACGAGGCGCTGCTGAGGTAAGAGATGGGCGGCGCGCTATAATGGCGGGCTTTTCGATCCTCTGCCCGGCCGGTCCGCACACATTGCTGCCTGGACCCCCCCTGTCAATCCCGACACTGCCAATCATGGCGCGGACACGATCGCAGGATGCTGTTATGAACCTGATCCAGACTTTAGAGGCGGAAGAAATTGCCCGCCTCGGCAAAACTATTCCCGAATTTGCTCCTGGCGATACTGTCATCGTCAGTGTCAATGTCGTTGAAGGCACGCGCAAGCGTGTGCAGGCCTACGAAGGCGTCGTGATTGCCAAGCGCAACCGCGGCATCAACAGCGGTTTCATCGTGCGCAAAATCTCCAGCGGCGAAGGCGTAGAGCGCACGTTCCAGACCTACAGCCCTTTGATCGCCAAGATTGAAGTCAAGCGCCGTGGTGATGTCCGCCGTGCCAAGTTGTACTACCTGCGCGAGCGCAGCGGCAAGTCGGCACGTATCAAGGAAAAGCTCCCCTCGCGCGTCAAGAAGGCCGCTGTTGTGGCCACCGCCGAATAACGCTTCCCGCCTTGCGAAAAAGCCGCCGCAGCTCTTGTCTGCCGCGGCTTTTTTTGTTGCCATGCCTCTTCCGCCTTCCTCTGCTCCCACGCCGCTGCCCAACTTCGACCCGCGTACCGTGCCAGTGGCAGGCATCGATACCGATCTGCCTCCGGTGCCACAAGCGCGTACCACGGCAGAAGCACTGCGAGCACGGTTTGCGGCGCCGCCCATTTGGCTACCTGAAATTGCAGCTGAGCTGAGTTTTTCTGCTCGCGCACCGTCGCGCGCTGCGGTATTGATTCCCATCGTGCAGCGTGACGAGCCCACGGTGCTTCTGACCGAGCGCACGATGAACTTGTCCACGCACTCAGGGCAGGTGGCCTTTCCGGGCGGGCGTACAGACCCTGAGGATGCCGACGCTGCCGCCACGGCTCTGCGGGAAGCCCATGAAGAAGTTGGTCTAGAGGCTGGCTCCACGCAGGTGCTCGGCGAACTGCCGGTTTACATCACCGGCTCCTCATTTATCGTGTCGCCGGTTGTGGCGTTGGTGCAGGCCGACTTCGTGCTCCGCCCCAACCCGTACGAGGTGGCGCGGGTGTTCGAGGTGCCGCTCGCGTTTCTGCTCGATCCGTCGCACCACCGCCGGCACGTTTTTGAATACGCCGGACAGAAGCGCGAGTGGTATTCCATGCCCTATCGCGATGCCGAGGGCTACGAGCACTTCATCTGGGGCGCTACTGCGGGTATGTTGCGCAACTTTTACCGGTTTCTTGCGGCTTAGACGTACGGCCCCGCGAGCTGCCAGGGCTCGCCGCTATCATCTCTGGTATGAGTTTCATTGCTATCTTGCTGGCCCTGCTGATCGAACAGGCGCGCCCTCTTGCACGCAGCAACCCGGTGCATGCAGGCCTACGCGCCTGGTCGCTCTCGGTGAGTCGCAATTTCGACGCTGGCAAGGCGCGCCATGCCTGGGTGGCCTGGAGTTTGGCGGTGCTCGTGCCCGCCTGCCTTGTGGCTGGGGTGCACCTGCTGCTGATGCAATGGGTGGGGTGGCCACTGGGAATCGTGTGGGATGTGGCGGTGCTTTACGTCACGCTTGGGTTTCGCCAGTTCAGCCACCATTTCACCCGTATTCGCGATGCGCTCGATCTGGGCGACGAGCGTACGGCGCGTGAATGCCTGGCCCAGTGGCAGGGGGTGAAGGTCGGTGAACTGCCGCGCAGCGAACTGGTGCGCCATGTGCTCGAATATTCAGTGTTGGCTGCGCACCGCCATATGTTTGGTGTGCTGGCCTGGTATTCGGTGCTTGCTGCGCTGGGCCTGGGACCAGCGGGCGCAGTGCTCTACCGTATGGCCGAATTCGTGGCTCGCTATTGGAGCCGTCCAGGTCCCGACGCCACAGCCCGTGCCAGTGATGCCCTTAAGCGCTCCAGCGCCGCGGCTTGGACTGCGCTCGATTGGTTGCCCACCCGCATGACGGCGCTGTGCTTTGCAGTGGTCGGCAGTTTCGAAGAAGCGATCGACGGCTGGCGCTTTCACGCGCAGCAATTTCCCAATGACAACGTGGGCGTGCTGCTGGCAGCCACGTCCGGTGCGATCAATGTGCGCCTGGGCGGTGAGGCGCTCAAACCCAAGCCGGGCGAGGAGGTCGGCGCGGGGCTGGGCGCCGATGCCGAAATGGCCGACAGCACCAGTACGCCAGGCCGCGAGCCCGAGCTGGCCCATTTGCGCACCGTGGTCGGCCTGGTCTGGCGCTCTGTAGTGGTCTGGATGCTGCTGCTGGCGCTGCTGACACTGGCGCGCCTGCTGGGTTAAAGACAGCCCTAACGGCCCGCGTTCCGGTGGGTCAGTACCGCGTCTGCCCAAGCTCTTTGAATAATTCGCTATAAATAGAATAGCGTATCGCGCTTATTTCTCCTGTGCTAGAGCCATTTTTTATTACCGAAATCACGCCGCAGCCCGGCTCGTGCAGATGGGTGCAGTTGTAGAAGCGGCAATCCGTCGCGTGTGCCGCAATGTCGGGCATGCAGCGCGCCAGTTCGGTCGG
>JBQMQB010000035.1:11397-12478 GCA_052172715.1 Giesbergeria sp.
GCGTCGAAGCGGGTGGCGCAGTCGAGGTCGGTGCTGGAGATGCCGCCCACATCGTGCGTGTTCAGGCGTACCACGCAGCGGTCGTAATGCACCGAGAGGTCAGGGTGGTGGTCCTCGGTGTGCGCGATGAAGGCCACGGCGTTCACGAAGGCCATGGTTTGGTAGTAGTTCGCGAACCGGAAGGTCTTTTCGATGGCGACGTCAGGGCCGTCGCCCTGTAGGCGCCAGCCTTCAAGTTGCGCCAAAGCAGCTACAGTTTCCGTAGCTGATAGCGCACGCCGCGCCTTCGTAGACCAGTCTTTTTTCTTTAAATCGGGTGTCATGCGGAAACTCCGGCTTGCATGCGCGCCAGCCGCTCGACGGCAGGCGGGTGCGAGTAGTAAAACTTCACGTAGAGCGGGTCTGGCGTGAGGGTGGATGCATTGTCTTCGTACAGCTTGAGCAGCGCTGAGGCGAGGTCGCTGCCCTGGGTTTGCTGGGCAGCGTAGGCATCGGCTTGAAACTCATGCTTGCGCGAGAGCTGGGCAAATAGTGGCGAAAGAAACACCGTGAACACCGGTACGGCCAGCGCAAACAGCAGAAGTGCCAGTGCGTCGTTCGGCGCATTGACCACGCCGGGGACCAATACCGGAAGATTGGGTTGCACGCCTAAGCCCGTATAAAACCAAGGCTGGCTTGCGAGCCATCCCAGCAACGCAAAGCCAGCCAGACTCATGGCGAACATGGCCGCCATGCGTTTGGCGATGTGGCGGTGGTGAAAGTGGCCCAGCTCGTGCGCCAGCACGGCCTCGACTTCTGCTGGTGCGAGCTGGCGCAGCAGGGTGTCGAAAAACACCACCCGCTTGGACGCCCCAAAACCGGTGAAATAGGCATTGGCGTGCGCGCTGCGGCGGCTGCCATCCATTACGAAGAAACCTTTGGCAGCAAAACCGCAGCGCTGCATCAGCGCCGTGACCCGTGTGGCCAGGGCTTCGTCTGCCAGCGGCTCGAACTTGTTGAAAAACGGCGCGATGAAGGTTGGGTACGCCCACATTAGGAGCAAATTGAAAGCGGTCCACAGCGCCCAGGCCCACAGCCACCA
>JBQMQB010000036.1:0-12409 GCA_052172715.1 Giesbergeria sp.
TGGGGCAAGCTGACCAACGACGACCTGGACGTCATTGACGGCAAGCGTGAGCAGTTCATCGGCAAGCTGCAGGAACGCGAAGGCCTGGCCCGCGACGCTGCAGAGACGCAGCTCAAAAACTGGCACACCCGCAACCCCGACTTCCGCTTCAACGACTGATCCGCACTGCATTTCAAGGAAAAATAACATGAACTTCACCCGCAACCTCATCGCTCTGGCTCTCACTGGCTTGGTGGCTACCACCGGCATGGCCATGGACAAGGCCGAACACTCGTCCGCCAAAGACCGCATTACGGCCGACTACAAAGTGGCCAAGGACCACTGCGACACTCTGAAGGACAACGCCAAGGATGTCTGCATGAAGGAAGCCAAAGGCAACGAAAAAATTGCCAAGGCAGAACTCGAAGCCCAGTACAAGCCTGACGCCAAGTCGGATTACAAGGTGCGTCAGGCGCGTGCCGATGCCAACTACGAAGTCGCCAAGGAAAAGTGCGACGACGCCAGTGGCAATGCCAAAGACGTCTGCAAGAAAGACGCCAAGGCGGCGCATGTGAAGGCCACTGAAAACGCCAAGGTAGCCAAGGCGCAGGACAAGCCCACCGACAACATGAGCGAGAAGCGTGCCGATGTGGCCGAGGCCAAGCAGGATGCGGACCATGCAAAGCGTGAAGCCGACTACAAAGCCGCCAAAGAACGCTGCGAACCGCTCAAGGGCGACGAGCAGAACAAATGCGAGGCCGATGCCAAACTCAAATACGGCATGTAAGTCGCACGGTTTGGTCTAGAGAATTCCTCCCCTGGGGCCTAGCGCCGGGTCGCTCTGTCGGCCCGCCAGCCCCATTTCACACCCCGTACCGGTTTTTCCCGTACGGGGTTTTTTTGTGGCCTCAACGAGAGGCGGCGTCCTGCATCAGTGCTTCGATGGCATCGGCAGCCACCGGCACATCGCGCGTCAGAAGTTCACAGCCGCCCTCGGTCACCACCACATCGTCTTCAATGCGAATGCCCAAATGGTGGAACTGCTCAGGCACGCCAGGGGCAGGTCGAATGTAGAGACCCGGTTCAATCGTCAGTGCCATGCCGGGCCGCAGGATGCGGCTGGGCCGATCAAGGATGGTTTCGCCGGACAGTGCGTCGCGCCGCTCGGTGGTTTGGCCCGCTTCGCTGGGCTCCACATAGCTGCCGCAGTCGTGCACATCCATACCGATCCAGTGACCCGTGCGGTGCATGTAAAACGGAAAGTAGGCGCGGCTTGCGACCACGTCTTGCGCGCTTGCGTGTTGCACCCGGTCCACGATTTTTAAATCGAGCAGGCCCTGCGCCAGCACCGCCACGGCAGCATCGTGCGGGTCGGTGAAGCGCGCGCCGGGCCGGATGGCGGCAATGGCTGCCTCCTGGCTGGCCAGCACCACGTCGTAGAGCGCGCGCTGCGCTCCGGTGAATCTGCCGTTGGCTGGGAAGGTGCGCGTGATGTCGCTGGCGTAGCCGTGCAGCTCGCAGGCAGCGTCGATCAACACCAGGTCGCCATCTTTCACCGGGGCCTTGTCGGCGCGGTAATGCAGCACGCAGGCATTGGCTCCCGCCGCGACGATGGAGGTGTAGGCGGGCGACTCGGCCCCGCCCTGGCGGAACGCGTGCAGCAACTCGGCTTCAAGATGAAACTCGCGCACGTCCTGGCCCGCCGCCAACATGCGCGCCGATCGCTGCATGGCGCGAATATGGGCGCGCGCGCTGATGGCGCCCGCCTCGCGCATCAAGGCGATCTCGTGCGCATCCTTGACCAGCCGCATTTCGTCCAGCAGCAGGCACAGGTCGCTCTGCTGCTGCGGACACAGCGAGCCGTAGCGCACGCGCGCACGCACCTTGCCGAGCCAGCCGTCCACCCGCGCTGCCAGACCTTCGTGCGTGGCAAACGGGAACCACACACGCTCGCGGTTTTCCAGCATGGCGGGAAGGCGCGCATCGAGCTCGCCGACCGGCAGCGCAGATTGCACCCCAAGCGCGCCTACAGCGGCGTCCGGCCCCAGGCGGTAGCCGTCCCAGATCTCGCGCTCCAGGTCCTTGGGTTGGCAGAGCAGCGTGGCCTCGCCCTCGTGGGTCAGCACCAGCCAGGCATGGGGCTCAGTGAAGCCAGTGAGGTAATAGAAATAGCTGTCGTGCCGGTAGGCAAAGTCGCTGTCGCGGTTGCGCTGACGCTCGGGTGCGGTCGGCACGATAGCGACGCCGCCAGGGCCGAGCTGGGCGGCAAGGCGTGCGCGGCGCTGTGCATACAGAGAGGGAGGCGGGGTCAGGTTCATGGTGACAAAGTTTCGGCGTTGAGGTCGGCCAGGCGCTGCGGCGTGCCCACATCGACCCAGCGGCCGGTGTGAAGTTCGGCCTGTACTCGGCCATTGTCCATGGCGCGGCGCAAAAGTGGTGCCAACGTCGCGCATATCCCCGTCGGGTTGCCAGGGGCAATGTCGCACCAGGGCGGTGCAAACAAATCGCGGTGCAGCAGCGCCACCGTGCTGTAGGTGTACCGGGGCCGGGGGGCGCCGTCCGGCAGATTCAGCGCAAGACCTGCCTCGGACAGACCGAAATCACCGTGCGGGTGCTGCGGCGGGTTGGGCACCAGCCACAGCCGCGCCAACGCGCCGCTGGCGCGAAATGCGGCGGCGGCAGCAGCGTCGAAGGCGAAATCGGGCATGTACACATCGCCGGCGGCCAGCCAGAACACATCGCTGCCCAGCAGCGGCACGGCGCGCGCTATACCGCCTGCAGTTTCCAGTGCGCAGCCGAAATCACGGCCTTCTTCAGAGTATGAAATTGATAGCTTGTTGCGATTATTCTCATTGGTCTCAAGGCAAAAAACACTTCCAAATTTCTGCGCTATTTGTTCGCCCAGCCAGGCGGTGTTGACCACCACGTGTGGCACACAGGCGTGCGCCAGCGCTTGCAAATGCCACGCCAGAAGCGGCTGGCCGTGCACCTCCAGCAGCGGCTTCGGGGTGTGGTCGGTGAGCGGGCGCATGCGCTCGCCGCGGCCGGCCGCCAGGATCAGGGCGGGGACGTTGGACTGGTGCAGTGTGGGCATGGTGGGGCGTGGCGGCGCATGCCGTTCTGCGAAGAGAGGCGGCTACTATATCGGTGCACCCCACCGCATTGATGCGCTGATTTTCCCCCTGCACGGCTTCTGTGAGCCCCCGCGGTTTCTTTCCGGTTGCCATGAAAAATTTTGCCGAGAAGTACGTCAACATACAGGCAAAACTTGCGGTGTTTGCGCTGCTGGCGATGGTGCTGGTGGGGCTGCTGTTTTGGGGTGAGCAACAGGGAAGCACGACAGAGTTGGTCGCGGCAAAGGTGGTGGCGCTGAGTGCTGCCGACGACAGCGCGGTTGCCCTGCCACTCGTATGGTGTGAATTGCCCGACGGTACCCGCGTGCGTCTGTATGCGGGCAACGACGCACTGCACGTGGGCGATCCGGTGACGCTGGTGCAGACCAAGCGCAGCGACGGTTCGCGCAGCTACCATTTGCAAGCACCTGCGCCTTGAGTCGGTTTCTGGCCCTGGGGAGACGGGGCAGTAAAATCCGGGGTTTCCCCTGATCGTCCGCACCGGACCACCCCCACCGATGGCCAATTCTCAACAAATGGCGAATGCGATCCGCGCACTCGCAATGGATGCCGTGCAACAGGCCAACTCCGGCCACCCTGGCGCGCCCATGGGCATGGCCGACATGGCAGTGGCCTTGTGGGGGCGCCATCTGCGCCACAACCCGCAAAACCCGCATTGGGCCGACCGCGACCGTTTCGTGCTCTCGAACGGCCATGCTTCGATGCTGATTTACGCGCTCTTGCACCTGACGGGTTACGACCTGCCCATGCAGGAGCTGAAGAACTTCCGCACGCTCCACAGCAAGACCGCTGGCCACCCCGAAGTGGGTGTCACGCCTGGCATCGAGACGACCACCGGCCCGCTGGGCCAGGGCCTCACCAACGCGGTCGGCATGGCGCTCGCAGAGAAGCTGCTGGCAGCTGAGTTCAACCAGGCGGGCCACACCGTGGTCGACCACCACACCTACGTGATGCTGGGCGACGGTTGCCTGATGGAAGGCATCAGCCACGAAGCCGTGGCAATGGCTGGCGCCTGGCGTTTGGGCAAGCTCATTGCGCTGTACGACGACAACGGCATTTCCATCGACGGCCAGGTGGCGCCCTGGTTCATCGACAACACGCCCAAGCGTTTCGAGGCCTGCGGCTGGAACGTGATTGGCCCCGTGGATGGCCACGACGCCGACGCCGTGGACAATGCGATCGCCAAGGCGCGCAAGCAAGGCGACAAGCCCACGCTCATCGTCTGCAAAACGCACATTGGCAAGGGCTCGCCCAACCGCGCCAACACCTCCAAGGCCCACGGCGAACCGCTCGGCGCCGACGAAATTGCCCTCACCCGCGCTGCACTGAACTGGCCACATACGCCATTCGAAGTGCCCGCTGAGGTCTATGCCGACTGGAACGCCGACGCCGCGGGCGCCAAGGCGCAGGCCGAGTGGGAGCAGCGCTTTGCTGCCTACCGCACAGCCTTCCCCGAACTGGCGGCCGAATTTGAGCGCCGCATGGCAGGCGACCTGCCCAAGCACTTTGCGCAGACCGCTGTCGATGCCGTGATTGACGCCCACACCAAGGGCGAAACCGTGGCCAGCCGCAAGGCCAGCCAGCTCACGCTCGAAGCCTTCACCGCCAAGCTGCCAGAGCTGCTGGGCGGTAGCGCCGACCTCACCGGTTCCAACCTCACCAACACCAAGTCCACACCGCCGCTGCGGATCGACGCCAAAGGCGTGGTGGTCAAAAACGAAGCGGGCCAAGTCGGCCGCCACATCAACTACGGCGTGCGCGAGTTCGGCATGGCTGCGGTCATGAACGGCATTGCGCTGCACGGCGGCTTCATCCCCTACGGCGGCACCTTTCTGACCTTTAGCGACTACAGCCGCAACGCCATCCGCATGGCTGCGCTGATGAAGCAGCGCGTCATCCATGTGTTCACGCACGACTCCATCGGCCTGGGCGAAGACGGCCCCACGCACCAGTCCATCGAGCACGCCGCCAGCCTGCGCCTCATCCCCAACCTCGATGTGTGGCGCCCGGCCGATACGGCGGAAACCACCGTGGCCTGGAGCGTTGCGCTGACCAACCGCGACAAGCCTACAGCGCTGCTGCTGAGCCGCCAGAACCTGCCCTACGCGCCCAAGCGCGACCTGGGCGACATCTCACGCGGCGCCTATGTGCTCTCCGAGCCTTCCGACGTGGGGCTCAAGCGCAAGGCGCAGGCCGTCATCATCGCCACCGGCTCCGAAGTGCAGTTGGCGCTCAAGGCGCAGCGCCTGCTGGCCGACAAGAAGATTGCGGTGCGTGTGGTCTCTATGCCCAGCACCACCACGTTTGACCGCGAAGATGTCAAATACAAGAAAACCGTGCTGCCCACGGGTGTGCCGCGCATCGCCGTGGAAATGGGTGTGACGGACGGCTGGTGGAAGTACGGCTGCGCAGCGGTGGTCGGCATCGACACCTTCGGCGAATCGGCTCCCGCCTCGGTGCTGTTCAAGCACTTTGGCTTTACCGAAGAGAACGTCGTCGCCACCGTGCTGGCGGCACTCAAACGCAAGTAATTTTTCGCAATCCAACCCTGGAGAGACTGAGCTATGGCAATCAAGATTGGCATCAACGGTTTTGGCCGTATCGGCCGCATGGTGTTCCGCGCTGCGGTGCAGAACTTTTCCGACATTGAGATCGTCGGCATCAACGATCTGCTCGAACCCGACTACCTGGCCTACATGCTCAAGTACGACAGCGTGCACGGCCGCTTCAAGGGCGAGGTGTCGGTGGATGGCACCAACCTGGTCGTCAACGGCAAGAAGATTCGCCTGACGCAAGAGCGCGACCCCGCCAACCTGAAGTGGAACGAAGTCGGCGCCGACGTCGTCATCGAATCCACCGGTTTGTTCCTCACCAAGGAAGGCGCGCAAAAGCACATTGATGCAGGCGCCAAGAAGGTCATCATGTCGGCTCCCTCCAAGGACGACACGCCTATGTTCGTGCACGGCGTGAACTGCAAGACCTACGCCGGCCAGGCCATCATCAGCAATGCCAGCTGCACCACCAACTGCCTGGCCCCCGTGGCCAAGGTGCTCAACGACAAGTGGGGCATCAAGCGCGGCCTGATGACGACTGTGCACGCAGCCACCGCCACGCAGAAGACCGTGGACGGCCCGAGCAACAAGGACTGGCGCGGCGGCCGCGGCATTCTGGAAAACATCATCCCCAGCAGCACCGGCGCAGCCAAGGCCGTGGGCGTGGTGATACCGGCGCTCAACAAGAAATTGACGGGCATGAGCTTTCGCGTGCCGACGTCGGACGTGTCGGTGGTCGACCTGACGGTGGAGCTGGAAAAGCCTGCCACGTACAAGGAAATCTGCGCCGAGATGAAGGCGCAGTCCGAAGGCGCCTTGAAGGGCATCCTCGGCTACACCGAAGACAAAGTGGTCGCGACCGATTTCCGCGGTGAATCGTGCACCAGCGTGTTCGACGCAGACGCTGGCATTGCGCTGGACGATACCTTCCTCAAGGTCGTCGCCTGGTACGACAACGAATGGGGCTACTCAAACAAGTGCCTGGACATGGTGCGCGTGATTACTGCCAAGTAAGCGCCCACTGCACCTTCAAGAGCCCGCCCTAGTGCGGGCTTTTTTGTGCCTGTCGGGGACAAAAAAAGGGCGCCACTGGCGCCCTTTGGGATGCGATTTACCAGAATACAAATGAAAATGCCGTTTCCGCTCATTGGATAAGCGTTAGCAGCTATCCAATAAATAGCAAATCGGAGTGGCGCAGCCGCTTATTCCTCTACGGTGCGGATGGTGTCGCGGCCATTTTTGTCCTTCAGGCGCCCCATGTCGTGGTCGAGCGCGCGCACCAACTTGTCGATGGCGCTAGTGAAAGCGCCGGCCACCTTGTCGCCGTCTGCCGTCACCGTGACGGGTTGGCGACCCGCGGGGCGGGCTTCGAGGCGGCAGCGTTTGTCCTGTGCACTCGATTTTCCGGCGTCCACGTCGGTCAGAAACACTTCCACCCGGGTCACAGTCTCGCGAAAGCGCGAGAGCTTGGCAGTGGTTTCCTCGCTGATCCAGTGGGCCAGCGATTCGCCGCCTTGGATGTTGTCGTCGGTATGAACTTGTACTTGCATGCGTTGCACTCCTTCAGGTCAAGGCTGGCAGGTGGCCAGCGGTCAGTCTCAGCCTCCATCATGCCTGCTTTGCCGGTGCTCTGGCATGCTCGGGACCATGGCGCGGGCTTGTCCTGCAGTCCGGCAGGGCAAAAGCCGCTGCACTTTGGCTGCCTATTGGCAAGGCGCAGGCAAAGTGGCGTCGATTTCAGGTTTAATCGAGGGCTTCCGAAGGGGAGTAGTTCCCGCCCGCAGACATTCTGGCCACAGAGGTCGCGGGCATCGGCAGGTCGTCAACACGGCACACGCTCAGCGTGGGCCCGGCCTGTCGGGCCAGCGTGAGCGGGCCGAGCAAGACCTTCGATCTGAACCTGCGTGGGCTCGGGTCGAAGGCTGCTGTGCGCTGCAAGCGCGTTGTTGGCCCAACCCCGTGCCGCGTTTCACCCGAGAGACCTCATGGAACAGTTTTTGACCCCCGAATTCTGGGTTGCCGTTGGCCAGATCGTGATGATCGACATCCTGCTCGGCGGCGACAATGCCGTCGTCATTGCGCTGGCCTGCCGCAAATTACCACCGGCGCAGCGCACTCGCGGCATTTTGTGGGGCACGGCAGGCGCCATCGTGCTGCGCGTGGTGCTGATTTTCTTCGCGCTCACGCTGCTGGCAATTCCGTTCCTGAAAATGGCTGGCGCAGCCTTGCTGGTATGGATTGGCATGAAACTGCTGGCGCCCGACCCGGACGACGACCACGGCAACATTGCGGCCAGCGACAAGCTCCTTGCCGCCATCAAGACCATCATCGTCGCCGACCTGGTGATGAGCATTGACAACGTGATCGCCATTGCCGGGGCGGCCCAAGGCGCCGCCAGCCACCACCACATGCCGCTGGTGATTTTTGGTTTGGTCATCAGCGTTCCCATCATCGTGTGGGGCAGCCAGCTCGTCATTAAGCTCATGGACCGCTTCCCCATCATCATCACCGCAGGCGGCATGCTGCTCGGCTGGATTGCCGGCACCATGCTGGTGTCCGACCCGGCGCTGGCGGTGCCGGACACGCTCGGCTGGATGCCCAAACTCGACCAGGATAGTGGTGCCATCAAATACGGCGCGGGGGTGGCGGGTGCGCTGCTGGTGCTGGCGATCGGCAAATGGGCGGCAGGACGGCGCAGGCCAGAGCAGGCGGCGCCGTAAGCGAGTTATGCTGGCCGAATGTTGAAAATCCTTGCCAAATGGCTGCTCAGCGCCACCGCGCTGCTTGCAGTCGCCTACCTCTACAGCGGCGTGCAGGTGCAGAGCTTTCAGTCTGCGCTGATCGCCGCTTTTGTCATCGGCCTGTTCAACGCCGTGCTGCGCCCGGTGCTGGTGATCCTGACGCTGCCAGTGACCATCGTCACGGTGGGGCTGTTTCTCTTCGTCATCAACGCGCTGATGTTCTGGGCCGCTGCCAGCGTGCTCGACGGCTTCCACGTCAGCGGCTTTGGCGCAGCGCTGTTGGGTTCGCTGCTGTACTCGTTGCTCGGCCTGGTGATCGAGTCAGCGCTCGGCGGCCTGTTCGCGAAGAAGTGATTGCACGGCGCGCAGCCGTGTGTCGATGATGGACGCCTCGACATAGTCTGCCGGCGTGCTGCTTTTTGCTGCTAGCGCCTGCCCGGCCTTGAAGCGGTCCACCGCGGCCGCGTAGTCGTACTGCGCAGCCCGTACCTCGCCTTCGGCGCGCACCGCACGCAGCACCTGGCCTTGGGCCTGCCAGTTCAACGCCAGCGCCTGCCATGCACCGGCATCGCGCGGGTGCAGGGCCACCCAGTTTTGCAGATCGCCCGATGCCTCCGCATCGCGGCCCAGCGCACGCAGCGCCTCAGCGCGCAGCAGCAGCTCGGGCCGCTTGGGCGGCGCGCCGGGTGCTGCCAGCTCGGACAGTGCTGCCCCAGGGTCGCCGCCGCGCAGCGCGATGTCTGCGGCCAGCAGCCGCACCTGGCGCTCGCCCGGCGCGTCCTGCACCACCAGCGGCCGCAACCGCGTGAGCAGGGCGCGCGCCACACCGGGACGCTTGAGTTCGCTGGCTGCCAGAGCGCCCGCATACAGTGCAGTTGCGCGCTCGGTCTGCGGCCGCGCGGCAAAGCCTGAGGCGGCGGGTGCGTCCACCCACTGGCGCAGCATGTCCACGCCAGGGCCCGAGAGCACGCGGGCACGCGCCGCAAGCAGACCGTGCGCGGCGAGCGAAAAACCTTCTGGAAGGTGCGACGGCGGCGCATGGCGCGGCTGGCGTGCCTGCATGTCGGCGATACGCTGCGTCGTCAGCGGGTGGCTGCGCAGGTACGGCCAAGAGCCGTTGTCGTTGATGCGGTTGGCCTGTTGCAGCTTGTCGAACATATCCACAAAGCCCTGTGGTGCAAACCCGGCGGGCTCCATTAGGCCCAGGCCCACGCGATCGGCCTCCCGCTCCATGTCGCGCGAGAAATTGAGCTGGTGCTGCACCACCAGCGCCTGCCCGCCAATGGCCAGCGCCTGCGCCGCCTGCGGGTTCTTGCTGGCCGCCAGAATGCCCAGCACCATAGCGCCCAGCATCAGCGGGGTGGTGCGCTCTTGGCTGCCAATGAGCCGCGCGATGTGCCGCTGCGAAATGTGGCTGAGCTCGTGCGCCAGCACCGAAGCCAGCTCATCGGGCGTGGCCACCACGCCCACCAGGCCCAGGTTTACGCCCATGTAGCCACCGGGCAGGGCGAAGGCGTTCACCGTGCGGTCGCGCCCAAGAAAGAGAGTGAAGGCAAAACGATCGTCCAGCTCGGGTGAAATTTCACCGCGCGCGCGCGCCGCTGCCAACAAGGCTTGCCAGATGGTGCCCACGTATTCGACCAGTTGCGGGTCGTCGATGTAGTCTGGGTCGCGGTAGAGCTCGCGGGCAATGTCATCGCCCAGGCGCCGCTCGGCGTTGGCGCTCATCTCCCCGCCGTCGCCCAGCGTGGGAAGGCGGGCTGCGGTCGCTGTCTGTGCGCCTGCCAGGCTTGTATTAACTATTAAAACAATAGCTACAAAAGCCCTGAATATAGGAGAAAAAGGCCAATTTAGCATTAAAAGTCCTCGTGGCAAATGGCGCGCACTTTGCGCAGCCCGCTCGGCCAATGCCGGTTCCGTATGATGGCCCCATCCGGCGAAGGTTCGCCATGCCCGCCATTTTTGCCCATGTCCACCCTTACCCACTTCGACGCCCAAGGCCAGGCCCACATGGTCGATGTTGCCGCCAAGGCAGCCACCCACCGCATTGCGGTCGCCACCGGCCGCATCGAAATGCTGCCCGCCACGCTCGCACTGATCGAGGCAGGCAACGCCAAGAAAGGCGATGTACTGGGCATTGCCCGTATCGCCGGTATTCAGGGTGCGAAGAAAACCAGCGATCTGATTCCCCTGTGCCACCCGCTCGCACTCACCCGCGTGGCCCTGGAGTTTGGCCCTGCCAGTGCACAACAGGCAGGGGCCATCGGCATCGCCTGCACCGCCACCGTGGAAACGGTCGGCCCTACTGGGGTGGAGATGGAGGCGCTTACCGCTGTGCAGGTCGCCCTGCTCACCATCTACGACATGTGCAAGGCCGTGGACCGAGGCATGTCGATCCACGGCGTGCGGGTGCTGGAGAAGCATGGGGGCAAGTCGGGGAGCTTTGTGGCGAGTGCCACGCGCTGAATTCGGTGACCACTGTGGCAGGCTCAGTCGCCCGCGGGTTTAGAGGCTGAAGCACTGCGACTTCGCGCCCAGCGTGCGCAGTCGTCTGGGTACGCCGCCGCGTAACGCAGGCGGTGAAACAGCGCCTCGTCCTTCAGGCCGAGCAGCTCGGCGCTTGTGATCAGACGCTCAATCACCCGAGTTTCAGGCGAATAGTGCAACAAGTCGCTGGCCATGGCGTGTACCTCGGCCGCGTTCGCGGGGGTCACGGTGAGTGTGGTCAGATGCGCAAAACGGGCCGCATCGTCGAACAGCGGCGCACCCACCACGCGGCCCTGATCGCCAAGACGCAACGCCGTGCTGCGCTCGGACATGGGCTTATAGAGTTGGCTGACGGCAGCATATTGGTGGGCTATAGCACCAATAAGTGCTATCAATACAATAGCTAGTAGCGCTTTGTAGCATTGCCGGACAGGCCATTTTTCCTTAATTTTTACACGCGGTGCGGGGGCCAGAAGAAGACCCAAAGCGCACAGCGCCGCCAGCTGGAACGGCCCGTACCAAAGCGGAAACTCCAGCATGCTGTGTGCACCAATTGCCAGCAGCACGCCCCACGCGAGTTGGCGCGGTGCGGCGGCCTCTTGCCAGGGCCGTGCGCGCCAGACCAAAGCAGCAGCGGTGCTGCAGATCAGCAGCGCGGCGGGCAAGCCAAGTTCTACTGCAAGGTGCAGCGGCAGGTTGTGCGCGTTGTCCAGCAGCGTGCAAAACCGCTCGCCAGGAAACAGGGTGATGTAGTGCGCGTAGTCGAGCTCCCCCCAGCCCCAGCCTCGCCAGGGCCGCAAGGTGATCAGATGCAGCACGTTGGCCCATAGCGCGCCCCGGCTGCCGCAGCCGTAAGAGGCCGTGACGCGCGCAAAAACCCCGCTGCCTTGCACGCCCGCCACGGGCCACAGCAGCAGTGGCAATACCCAGCTGGCAAGAAAATACAGCAGCAGGCCGCCGACGAGCAACTTGAGGGCGCTTGGGCCCAACCGGCGGCGCCACAGCCAGCCCAAACCAACGAGCAGCAACCACTGCAAGAGCCCGGTTCGTGAGGTGGTGGCCGCGCTGCCTGCGGCAAGCAAGGCCATGGCAACCCATGTGGCAGCCTCAGGCCAACGCCGGGAAACTATGCCAGAGATAGGCATGGGTGGACGGCGCTGCGCCACCCACCAAACCAGGGCCCACACTCCCAGGCTGAGCAGCGTAGCCTGCTGGTTGCGCTGGCGCAGGTTGCCCATGGCCTGGCCTACCGGCGCGTCGTACACCCAGGGCAGCAGAGCACCGCGCAGGCCAAAATACTGCGCCAGCCCAATGCAGGCGGACAGCGAAGCCGCCAGCAGCAGCGCTGCAGCCACCAGTCGCGCCCAGTGCGGAGTGCTCCAGGGGCGGCCCACTATTGCCTGAGCAGCCGAGATGAGCAGCAGCACCGCAGCGCACAGCCAACTGGCGGTCAACGGCCAGAAATTGGTGGAAGGCGGGCGGGTGAAGCACCAGAGGAAAGGCAGTGCGATCGCGG
>JBQMQB010000037.1:0-12344 GCA_052172715.1 Giesbergeria sp.
GCGCTGGGCAGCAGCGAAGTGAGCCTGCTGCAACTGACCAATGCCTACCGGGCGCTGGCCAACAGCGGGCGGGTCAGCGCGGTGGCGTCGCCACTCCTTAGAACGAAGCCGCAGGCGCCGAAATGGACACGTGTCATCGACCTAGACGCTGCCTTCGTCGTCGGTGACATCCTGTCCGACCCTAACGCGCGCGCCCGCACCTTTGGCCTCGACAGCGTGCTGGCCACGCGTTTCTGGAGTGCCGTAAAAACCGGCACCAGCAAGGATATGCGCGACAACTGGGCCATCGGCTGGTCTGAGCGCTACACCGTTGGCGTGTGGGTCGGCAATGCGGCAGGCGGTGCCATGCACGACGTCAGCGGCAGCAGTGGTGCAGCGCCCATGTGGGCGTCGGTCATGGGGTACCTGCACGCGAACGAGGCGAGCCGCGCTCCCCACGCGCCCAAAGGTGTGGTTCAGACTGCGGTGCGCTTTGGTCTGGAACCTGCATCGGGAAATCCGCTAGAGGCGCCGCGCAGCGAGTGGTTTCTGAAGGGCACAGAGCAAGCGCTATTTGCTATTGATAGAGAAGCTGTTAGCGCTTACGCATCAAGCGATTCAGGCAACAATCAGCATAGAAATCAGAGGTCTGTGCAGGCTCCTGCACTGCGCATTGCAGAGCCGGCCTCTGGCGCCGTGGTGGCGCTGGACCCTGACATTCCCCCGGCCAACCAGCGCCTGCGGTTTATGGCGGCTGGAGTCGCGCCCGGTGCGCAGCTGCGCTGGTGGCTTGACGGCAAGCTGGTGGGGCGCGGCGCGGCGCACGCTTGGTTGCCCTGGCCCGGCAGGCACCAATTGCAGCTGCAGGACGCGAGCGGACGCGTGCTAGATGACGTGCGCTTTGAGGTGCGTGGCGCAGGTGTGAGCACCGTTTTCAAAGCGCCCGCTGTTCCGCGTGTTCGTTAGACTGTGGTCTCACAGAAAAACAAAATTCTATGAAGCGCTTGCCCCACCTGCATCACACCCTCAATTCTTGGCGGGCAAGTTTTTGGCGCACAAACGCTCTCGCTTTCGTCCTTTGGGTGGGCTGTATTTGGCCCCTGTCTGCAGCAGCGCAATTTGCTGCGCCGGATGCTCGTGCCCAGTTAGTCGCGCAAACCGTGATGGGAATCGTGAGCTACACGCGTTGGACGGAAGAACTCTCCACCGTTCATCTGTGTATCTTTGGACCTACGCAGTACGCCGATGAAATTCTGAAGGGAGGTAGGCTCGCCAGCGGACGCACGGTACAGGCACGCCGCGTTTTTTTGGATGATCCAAAAATGCTGGACGAATGCCACGGCGTCTATGTGGGGGTCGTGTCAGACGAAGAATGGCGCCGCTTGTTTGCGAGCATGAATGGCCGACCCTTGCTGACCATCAGCGAGCGCAAGGCCTTGTGCAGCATTGGCTGTATGTTCTGCGTTGACGTCCTTGAAGGCGAGGTGGGATTCGAAGTGAACCTTGATTCACTGGCGCGCAGCGGCGTTAACGTCAATCCCCGAGTCCTGCAGTTGGGCCGACGCAAGGCCGCTCCGTGAGTTCGTTGGGGGGTGTGGTCGATGCTGGCTCGTCGCTGCGCGATGTGGTGCATCGCGCTCACGCAAGGATGGCGCTCATCTCTGTCTCGCTGGCAGCACTGTTACTCATGCTGGCTGGATTGGTCGCCCTGCGCGTTCTGATGGTCAACAATCTGGAGCTCGTCGGGCGATCGCTTGCGTACACGGTCGAGGCGGCTGTCGTGTTTGGAGATCGCGGCGAAGCTAGCAGCATTCTTGCGCGCATGGTGTCCGGCGAAGGCGTGAGCCAAGCGATGGTGCTCGACGCGCAAGGCAAAGTATTTGTCGCCTGGACAAAAGACAGCACCCACCTTCGAGCCCGAGTAGGCAGGGCACTGGCAGAGTGGACGAGGTTACCGTTGGCAGTTGCCCCGATTCATGAAAATCAGGCTGCGGTCGGACAGGTGGTGCTGCGCAGTGATGGCCAAGGCTTGCTGACATTCGTAGCGACGGGGGCCCTAGCTCTGATCGTTTGCCTGGCGTTGGCTGGAGGAGTCGGCGTGCTGCTCTCCCGGCGCATGTTGCGCGACATTGTGGTTCCGCTACAAGATCTGGCAAGAGTGGCACGCGAAGCGCGTCGCGATCGCGCACTGGACCAGCGCGTGCCCCCTGCTCGGATTGCCGAGTTGCGGTCGCTGGGCGACGACTTCAACGCACTGCTTCAGGAGCTGGAGTTGCGCCAGGCACAGTTGGAGCGTCAAAATAGGGAGCTCGCTCACCGAGCCCACCACGACAGCTTGACGGGCTTGCCCAATCGAGCGTACTTCGAGCCGCGTCTGAGCGCCGCGATCGACGCCGTTCAGGCCTCCGATGAGGCCCTAGCGGTGCTGTTCTTGGACAACGACCATTTCAAGCAGATCAACGACCAACACGGCCATGCCGTCGGCGACGCATTGCTTGTAGAGGTGGCCCAGCGTGTCCGCGCGCAACTTCGGGAAACCGATGTGGTGGCGCGGATTGGCGGTGATGAATTTGCGGTGCTGTTGGCGCCAGTGCGCGGCGCAGACGATGCCCTGCGCATCGCTGACAAAATTCTTGATGCAATGGAAACACCTTTGGCGATCAGCAATTGGGTGAGCCTAGCCCCGTCCGTTAGCATCGGCGTGGCGATTTTCCCTGAGCATGGGCAGACCACCGCCGAGCTGCTGCGTTCTGCGGATACAGCGATGTACCATGCCAAAACTCGCCGTCGCGGCACCCGCCACGTGGCGACCACGACTCAATAGAGGAAGACCGACTATGTGGATTACTTTTCCCCGGCACCTATCGGCAGCCCGCTGGGGAGTGTTGTGTGTGGCTTTGGCACTCACCGCGTGTCAGGCTCCGCCTTCCGCGCCTACGGTCCCAGCAACGATCTTGCAGCAGCAACAGGGCGTGCTGCGCGACCTCGGCTTTCAATTGGACGATGACGGTTGGACACTGACAAGCTCTGGCCCGCTGCTGTTTGCATTGGATTCGGACGTGGTCACTCCCGCGCTGCGTCTCGATCTTGAGCGAGTGGGGCGTGCGCTGAGTAAAGTAGGTATCGAACGCCTGCGAGTTGAAGGCCATACAGACGCTCAGGGAAGCGAAAAGTACAACGATCAGCTTTCTCTCAGGCGCGCGAACGCCGTGGCAGAAGTGCTCATCGGCGCGGGCATAGCGCCCGAAGGGCTGCAAGTGAAAGGCTATGGTTTTAGTCGCCCGATTATCAAAAACGCGTCCGGTGCTCAGCGACAAGAAAACCGCCGCGTCGCGATTGTGGTGCCTTTGAATTGAGGACTCCTTAAGGATGTTCTTAACGCCTCGCGGCAGCCAATCGAGCCCTGGCGCAGACGACCGGTAGTGGGCGCGTAGGAGCAAAGTACCCTCCGATGTGCGACGGGGGTGCAAATTTGTTTCAACTGCACGCAAATAATTTTGATGGTGCGCAATGCGGTGCGGCCCTACGATCGCCGCTACCCCCAAAACACCGCCAGGAGACCAGCGTGAGCGACCTTTCCACCATGACCTGCATCGAAGACCTGCGCCGCGTCTATAAGCGCCGCGTCCCGCGCATGTTCTACGACTACTGCGATTCGGGCTCATGGACCGAAGGCACCTACCGCGCCAACATTGACGAGTTTCAGTCGATCTTGCTGCGCCAGCGCGTGGCGGTGAACATGACCGGACGCAGCACGCGCAGCACCATGATTGGCCAGGACGTCGCCATGCCCGTGGCGCTGGCGCCTACGGGCCTGACCGGCATGCAGCATGCGGATGGTGAGATTTTGGCCGCGCGCGCGGCGAAGAATTTCGGCGTGCCCTTCACGCTTTCGACCATGAGCATTTGCTCGATTGAAGACGTGGCCGAGCATGCCGGCCCAGGCTTCTGGTTCCAGCTGTACGTGATGCGCGACCGTGACTACATCGAGCGCCTGATCGACCGCGCCAAGGCGGCTGGCTGCTCGGCGCTGCAGCTCACGCTGGACCTGCAAATCCTCGGCCAGCGGCACAAAGACATCAAGAACGGCCTCTCGTCGCCGCCCAAGCCCACACTGGCCAACATGATCAACCTGGCCACCAAGCCGCGCTGGTGCCTGGGCATGCTGGGGACCAAGCGGCGCAGCTTTGGCAACATCGTCGGCCATGCCAAAGGTGTGGGCGATATGTCGTCGCTCGCCTCCTGGACGGCCGAGCAGTTTGACCCCAACCTCAACTGGGGCGATGTGGAGTGGATCAAGAAGCGCTGGGGCGGCAAACTGGTGATCAAAGGCATCATGGACGCCGAGGATGCGCGCCTGGCCGCCGACAGCGGTGCTGATGCACTCATCGTCAGCAACCACGGGGGCCGCCAACTCGACGGCGCGCCTTCGTCGATTGCCGCATTGCCTTCCATCGTGCAGGCCGTGGGCACGGACATTGAAGTCTGGATGGACGGCGGCATCCGCAGTGGCCAGGACGTGCTCAAGGCGCGCGCCTTGGGTGCACGCGGCACCATGATCGGCCGTGCCTTCCTCTACGGCCTGGGCGCTTACGGCGAACTGGGCGTGACGCGTGCGCTGGAGATCATCCGCAAAGAACTCGACCTGACCATGGCGTTCTGTGGCCGCACCACCATCGACACCGTGGACGAGACCATTCTGCTGCCCGGTACTTACCCCAAGGCCTGAAGAGCGCTGAGGCTTGTCGTTCAGGAGACAGCCGCGCCATCGCGGTTGGTAGTGCTGGCGCCATAGTATGGTTCTGGTTTTCCCTGTGTTTCAGCCAGCGCATGCCGGGTTTGGCGCGCTCTGAGGCAGGGCTTTCTTTTCCAGACGCCATGACCATATCCTCTTCCGACCTTGCCAGCGTGCAGACGCTGCCCCAATTGCTGGCCTGGCGCAGCGCACGCACTCCCGATGGCGAGGCCTATCGCGCTTTTGATGCGGACAGCCAGAGCTGGGTCAGCCTCAGCTGGGCGCAGGCAGGCGCGCGCGTCGCGCGCTGGAGCCGGGCTTTGGGCCACCTTGCGCTGCCAGGCGGCGCACGCGTGGCCATCCTGCTGCCCAACGGGCTGGACGCCATGTGCATGGACCAGGCCGCGCTGGCCATGGGCCAAGTGCCCGTGCCGCTGCACGCCATCGACAACCCAGGCAGCATCGCCTACATCCTGGCGGACTGCGAGGCCTCTTTGCTGGTGGTGGAGGGGCTGACACAGTGGCACAGCATTGCCGCCGTGGGCACGCCACTGCCCCATTTGCGCGCGGTGGTGGTGACGGGCTCCGAGGAATCCATCGCCTCGGATCCGGCGGCAGCGGTTGCGGTGATGGCGCTGGCCGATTGGTTGAGCGCAGCCCCACAGCGGCCGCCGATGCACACGCCGCCCTGTGCCGCCGACCTGGCGAGCATCGTCTATACGTCGGGCACCACCGGCAAGCCTAAGGGCGTGATGTTGACGCACCGCAACGTGATGGCCGACGTCAAGGCGGTGATGGCGCGTATTCAGCCCACACCGGACGACGTTTTTTTGTCTTTTTTGCCGCTCTCCCACACCTTTGAGCGCACTGGCGGCTATTACCTGCCAATGGCGGCGGGCAGTTGCGTGGCCTATGCGCGTTCTGTCGCATTGCTGTCCCAAGACCTGCAGACGGTGCGACCGACGGTGCTGGTGTCGGTGCCACGTATTTATGAGCGCGTGCACGCCAAAGTGCTGGAGAAGCTGGCGCCATCGCCCCTGCGCACGCGCTTGTTTCAAGCTGCGGTGGCGGTAGGCTGGCGGCGCTTTTGTGCTGCGCAGCGTCTGCCAGTGCCACCCGCCAGTGGATTCGGGGAAGACGGGTCGGGCGGGATGTGGCAGTTTTTGCCTTGGGCTTTGCTGCAAGCCTGGGTGGCCAAGCCGCTGCAGGCGCAGTTTGGTGGGCGTCTGCGCGTGGCAGTGAGCGGTGGTGCGCCGCTCTCGAGCACCATTGCGCGCTGCTTTTTGGGACTTGGCATACCGGTATTGCAGGGCTATGGCATGACAGAGACGTCGCCCGTGGTGTCCGTCAACACCCTGGTTGACAACCACCCGGACAGCGTCGGGCGTGCCTTGCCCGGCGTGGAGGTGCGCATTGGCGAGAACCGCGAGCTGCAAGTACGCGGCGACATCGTCATGAAGGGCTACTGGAACCGGCCGCAAGACACCGCACGCACCGTGGCGGCAGACGGCTGGCTGAACACGGGCGACCAGGCCGAACTTGTGGATGGGCGCATCCACATTCGCGGGCGCATCAAGGACATCTTGGTCACCTCGACCGGTGAGAAGGTGCCGCCCGCTGACCTGGAGCTGGCGATCACTGCCGACCCATTGTTTGCGCAGGCCCTGGTGCTGGGCGAAAACCGCCCGTTTATCGCCTGTCTGGCTGTGCTGGAGCCGCAGGAATGGGCGCGCCTGGCGCAGAGCCTGGGGTTGGACCCACGCCAGCCGGAGAGCTTGCTCCACCAAAGCGCTCAGCAAGCTGCGTTGGCACGCATCGCGGCAGCGACTGCCAATTTTGCCCGTTACGCCGTACCCCGGGCGGTGTGCCTGACGCTGGAGCCGTGGACGATCGAAAACGGCCTGATGACACCCACCCTCAAGCTCAAGCGCAACCCGTTGCTGGCGCGGTTTGCCGCGCAGATTGAAGTGCTGTACCAGCCGCGCGGTTAGACAGCATGGTCGCCACCGCCAAGGCGGGTGGCCGGTGCTGGTACCCGCAGCCTTGCACAATAGCGAACGTGATTGCCACCGCGCCAGATTTCCCCAAAAAAGAGCCTGCTGCCGTCCTGTCGGTCCAGCGACTGCGGCGCATCGCGCATCTGGATATGGATGCCTTTTTTGCCAGCGTGGAGCTATTGAGCTACCCGCAGCTCAAAGGCCTGCCCGTGGTGATTGGCGGCAGCGCCCGCATGGCGGACGCCGCCTTGCTGGAGGCCGCAGCAGCAGGCACCCAGGCGCAGCTGCCGCTCTCGGCGTTTCCGCGCCTGGCGGGGTATGTGGGGCGGGGCGTCATCACCACTGCCACCTACGCCGCCCGGCCCTTTGGTGTGGGCTCGGCCATGGGGCTGATGAAAGCGGCACGGCTGTGCCCGCAGGCCATTTTGTTACCCGGAAATTTTGAGGAATACCGGCGCTATTCCCGCCGGTTCAAAGCAGTCATCACCGACATCGCGCCGGTGATGGAAGACCGGGGAATCGATGAGGTGTACATCGATTTCACCCATGTGCCTGGTGGCCAGCGCGAGGGCGGGCGGGTGCTGGCGCGGCTGATTCAGAAGCACATCTTCAACGCGACGGGCCTCACCTGCTCCCTGGGCGTGGCGCCCAACAAGCTGCTTGCCAAAATGGCCAGCGAGTTCGAAAAACCCAACGGCATTGCCCTGCTGTACGAACACGAGCTGGAGCAGCGCATCTGGCCTCTGGCGTGTCGCAAAATCAACGGCATCGGCCCCAAGGCGGGCGACAAACTGGCTGGGCACGGCGTCGAAACCATCGGCCAGCTCGCCGCAAAACCGAAGGAATGGCTGGTAGAACACTTTGGCCGCGCCACGGGGGCTTGGCTGCACGACGCGGCCTGGGGGCGCGACAGTCGGCCGGTGCAGACGCACAGCGAACCCGTGAGCATGAGCCGAGAGACCACCTTCGAGCGCGATCTGCATGCGGTACACGACCGCAGCGAGTTGGGCGCCGTCTTCACCCACCTGTGCGAGCAGGTGGCCGCGGACCTACAGCGCAAGGGCTATGTGGGCCGCAGCATCGGCATCAAGCTGCGCTATGCGGATTTCACCACCGTGACGCGTGACCAGACCGTTGCGTTGCCCACGCAGGACGCTGGCGCCATCCGCCACGCCGCCGGCTTGTGCCTTAAGCGCGCGCCGCTGGGC
Organism: Giesbergeria sp.; assembly: GCA_052172715.1. Classification (GTDB taxonomy): domain Bacteria; phylum Pseudomonadota; class Gammaproteobacteria; order Burkholderiales; family Burkholderiaceae_C; genus Simplicispira. The sequence continues at coordinate 7,920 of JBQMQB010000037.1, forward strand.
AAGCGCCTGCGCCTGCTGGGCGTTCGCGTGGGCGCGCTCGCACGCCTGGGCGACCTGCCCGCGGCGGCGTTGGTTGCCTCGCTTCAGGTGCCCGTGGCGCCGCAGCAGGTTCCGCTGTTTTAAGTGCGGAAATGAGGCCTGTCCCGCTTGCTTGGAGTGTGTTGTTGTCTTGCTACAAAGGGTGACAATTGAGCGCAGTCAAGTGTTTTGCCTGATGCCGAATAGGGCGAGATTTTTATACTTGCTTACATTCGTTCACCGAGGTTCTTCATGCGCGTCAACCTTCCTGTTACGTCCAGCGAATTCGACTACCCGGCGAACGAGTTGCTGATGTCGACCACCGACAACAAAGGCTTGATGACGCACTGCAATGCGGCGTTTGCGCGGGTGAGCGGCTTCACCATGGACGAGCTCATGGGCCAGCCACACAACCTGATCCGCCACCCGGACATGCCGCCCGAGGCCTACAAAGACCTGTGGTCCACCATCGGCCGGGGTCGCAACTGGACCGGTATGGTGAAGAACCGCCGCAAGAATGGTGATTTTTACTGGGTGCGCGCCAACATCACGCCCATGATGGTGGACGGCAAGCCGCGCGGCTACATGTCCGTGCGCGTCAAACCGACACGAGAAGAGGTGAAGGCGGCCGAAGCGCTGTACGCCAAGATCCGTGAGGAAAGCGAGCGCGGTGCCAGCAGCTTTTATTTGCACGCCGGTCGGGTGCGGCGGCCTGGCTGGCGCAACCAACTGGGCAAGCTTCAGCGCTTTAGTCTTACGCAGCGCTTTCTGGCTTTGCTCGTTCCCCTCGTTGCCACAGCGCTGGCGCCGGGCTTGCTGGGTTGGTCGGGCATGGAGACCGTGGCCGGGCAGGCGGTGCTGCTTTTGGTTCTGGCCGGGCTGCTGTTGGCCTGGTTTGGCCGCAGTGTGGCAGCGCCCCTGGCGGATGCGGAAAAATTGCTCACCGACATTGCGGGATGCGATCTGAAACAGCTGCCAGCGCCACCCAAGGGACATGGGCCGCTGGCGCTTCTTCTTGAGCGCATGCAGCGCATCCACCTGAATTTGCGTGCGGTGGTGGGCGATGCCCGCCATGAAATGGAGTCTTTTGGCGCCATTGCTTCGGAGATTGCGCAGGGCGCAGAAAACCTCTCAGAACGCACGGAATCGCAAGCCAGCAGTCTGGAGGAAACTGCCGCTTCTATGGAAGAAATTTCGAGCACCGTGCGCCAGTCGGCAGAGACCACGCAGCAAGTGCAGAAGGAAAGTGAAAACAGCGCGGCGTTGGCACGCAGCGGGGGCGCAGCAGTCGCCGAGGTCGGCGCGGTGGTGCAGGCCATTTCGCAGTCGTCGCGCAAGATGGGCCAGATCATTGCCACCATCGAAGGCATTGCGTTTCAGACCAATATCCTGGCACTCAACGCCGCCGTGGAGGCCGCGCGAGCAGGCGAGCAGGGGCGCGGTTTTGCCGTAGTCGCCAGCGAGGTGCGGGCGCTGGCGCAGCGCAGCGCCACGGCGGCGGGTGAAATTCGCGGGCTGATTGGCGAGTCTGGTGCCCACATTGAGCGTGGTGCGGGGCAAATGCAGTCGGCTGGCCAGACGATTGCGCAGGTGGTGGAATCGGTCGCGTATGTCAATACGCTGATGGGGCAGATCGGTATTGCCACGCGTGAGCAGGCACTGGGCGTTGCGCAGGTGAACGAGGCGGTGACCGACCTCGACCACGTCACGCAGCAAAATGCCGCTCTGGTCGAAGAATCTGCCGCGTCGGCCCGCACCATGAGCGACAACGTCGCCGTTCTCGGTCGTACGCTGGACGTCTTTCGCTTGCCTTGATTTAGGCAAAGCGCCGAGAGGCGGCTACTGGCGCGCCGTGCGTCGATTCGGCGGCAGTGCCTGTGGGTGGCTGGTGCGCCAGGGATTGATATCCAGACCGCCGCGTCGCGTATAGCGCGCGTACACCTCAAGCTTGATGGGCTGGCAGCGCGTCCAGATGTCCATGAAGATGCGTTCCACGCACTGCTCGTGGAACTCGTTGTGGTTGCGGAAACTCACGATGTACTGCAAAAGCGAGCCTTGGTCGATCTGCGGCCCGCTGTAGGCAATGCGCACGCTGCCCCAGTCGGGCTGGCCGGTGACCAGGCAGTTGCTTTTGAGCAAATTGCTGGTCAGCACTTCGCTGACTGGCGCCTCGTCTGTGGCGGCGTGCAGCAGGTCTGGCGCTGGCGTGTAGCGGCTGCATTCAAGGTCGAGGCGGTCCAGGCTCAGCCCGTCGAGTTCGTGCACCTGTTCGCAGTCGAACTGGTCGGGCAGCAGCAGGCGCACGCCCACGCTGCCGGTTTGCTCAGAGCCTTGCCACGCCGCCTCGGAAAGGTCGGTGCGCATGCGCGCGGCGACCTCTTGCGGGGTGGCGAACGGCGTGTTGGCATAGCTTCCCAGATACAGTTTGAGTGACTTGCTCTCGATGATGTTGGGCGAATCACAGGGCACGGTGAGGTGCGCCAGCGCCACTTGCGGTTTGCCGCGCAGGTTGAGCCAGGAAAGCTCAAACGCCGTCCACAGGTCCGCCCCGAAAAACAGTGGCTGCGCGCCCACACCAATCTCTGCGCGCTTGGCAGAGCGTGCGATGGGAAACAGCAGCGACTTGTCGTACTGCTCGGGCGTGGCGCTCGTTTTGCCCAGTGGGGATTGTTCAGGAGTGTTCATGAAAAAACTATTAAAAATATAGCTGTATACGCTTATATATAAAGCGCTAGAGGCCATTTTCACTCAAATTTTCGTTCCCGCAACCATTTGGTGGCAATCCACTTTTCACCTGCCAGTACCGGAGCGCCGCCGTGCAGGCTGCGGCTGCCTGGGTGGGGGCGGTCGTAGCTGAAGAACACCGCATGGCCCTGCTGCGGCGAGACGCTCAGGCCAAGCTGTGGAAACACCGTGGCACCGCCGGCGTCTGGGGTGTTCAGGTACATCACCAGCGTCGCCACGCGTTGCCCGCCGCGGCTCAGCATGTGCGGTGTGCCCGCTTCGTGAGGGTCGAAGTAGTCGTAGTGCGGCTTGTATTCAGCGCCTGGCCCGTAGCGCAGCACCTGCAGGCCTTCGCCATGGTCCACCGGCCAATGCAGCAGCGCGGCAATGCGCGCCTCCAGCGTGCGCACCAGGGCGGTTTCACCGCGCTCGAAGAACATGCCTTCGCTGGTGCGGCTGGCATTGAGTTCTTCGCCGCCGGTCTGCGTTTGCACCGTGAGCGAGCGCGCTAAGCGTGGGCGCGCCGCTTCGATCAATTTCCCGCACTCCTGGGCGTTCAGCAACTGCGAGAACACCACCAGCGGCGGTTGCTCCAGGGTCGTGAGTACGTGCACTTCGCGGTCCGCAGCGGATAGGCGCGGGCGGGCACTGAGAAGGTCAGGGCTGGGCAGCGGCCGTGCTTTGCTTGCCACGTCGCCTTGCGGTGCAACCAGTGCTGCGTTCAAGGAGATTTCAGCCTGCTCCAATTGCCAGCCCACGCCCAATAAGGCATTGAGCATGGCCGCGCGGCTGGTGCCCTGGGCGCTCTGGTCGGTCGCCCAAAGGTGCAGCTCGTCGCTCACCACAGTGGTGGCCGAAGAGGTGGGTGCGCGCTTGTTCATGCCCCGGTTGTAGCCCATTGTTCGGCGGCTGTCAGGTTCTGCGGCGGCGAAAGACCAAGCGCTCGGGGCTGGAGGCTGCTGCTGCATAGGCGTAGCCATCGACATTAAAGGCGTGCAGTGCCTCCAGCGATGTGGCGCGCTGCGTGATGGCAAAGCGTGCCATGCGGCCGCGTGCGCGTTTGGCGTGAAATCCCATCACTTTCCAGGTGTCCGCGTGCCAGTCTTCGAATACGCATTCGGCGACGCGTGCACGCAGCGCCTTGCGGTCCACTGCCTTGAAATACTCCTGTGAGGCCAGGTTGAGCAGCAGTGGCTCGCCGCCGTGCTGCTGCAACTGAGCGTCCAGGTGGCGGGCAATGCGTTCGCCCCACCAGGCATACAGCCCTGTGCCCCGGTCGGTCGCCAGGCGCGTGCCCATCTCCAACCGGTAGGGCTGCATCCAGTCAAGTGGGCGCAGCACGCCGTAGAGACCGCTCAGAATGGCCAGGTGCTCCTGCGCCCATGCGATGTCGCCCCCTGCCAGGCTGCGGACGTCCAGCCCGTCGTACACGTCGCCATTGAAGGCAAACAGCGCCTGGCGTGCATGGGCCGCGCTGGCGCGGGCGTGAAAGGTGGCAAAACGCCCGACGTTGAGTGCGGCGAGCGCATCGCTGATGTGCATCAGCGATGCGAGGTCTTGCGGGGAAAATTCGCGCATCCGCTCGACCAGTTCGCGCGCTTGCGCGGCGAAGGCGGGCAGGGTGTGTGGCAGCGCGTCGGGAAGTGGCGTTTCAAAATCCAGTGACTTGGCGGGGGAGAGAAG
>JBQMQB010000038.1:0-12214 GCA_052172715.1 Giesbergeria sp.
GAGGCAGGGACAGGGTCAGGCGAAGTCTGCGAGGTCGGGGCCGCCACGACCGATTCGGTCACTGAAGAGGCCGCGGTGTCCACATGCAGCTCGTCGCCATCGCCCAAGGCCACCGCACGGTGCAGCAGGTTCTCCAGCTCGCGCACGTTGCCGGTGAGCGGATGGGCTGCGATGGCGGCCAGGGTTGCACCGGTCAATTTTGGCGCGACGATGCCTGAGTCTTGGGCGATGCGCTTGAGCAATGCGTCGCACAAGGCTGGCAGGTCTTCGCGGCGCTCGCGCAGCGGCGGGATGGCGACTTCGATAACGTTGAGTCGGTAATACAAATCCTGGCGAAAACGACCCGCTTGCACGTCGGCAGCCAGATCACGGTGGGTGGCGCTGACGATGCGCACATCCACCGGTTCTTCCTGCGTGGCGCCCAGGGGTCGAACGCTGCGTTCCTGAATAGCACGCAGCAATTTGGATTGCATGGCCAGTGGCAGATCGCCGATTTCATCGAGAAACAGCGTGCCGCCTTGTGCTGCCTGAAAGTAGCCTGGACGGTCCTGCGAGGCACCGGTGTACGAGCCTTTGCGGGCGCCAAAAAACTCGGCCTCTAGCAGCGCCTCTGGAATGGCTGCGCAGTTCACGGCAATCATCGGGCCGCCGGCACGTTGGCTGTTTTCATGCAGTGCTCTGGCTACCAGTTCCTTGCCGGTTCCAGACTCGCCGCGCACCAGCACAGGCGCCATGCCTCGCGCCACCTTGGCAATGCGCTGCTTGACGTTTTGCATCGCCTGCGATTCGCCGACCAAGCGCTCCAGCGCGCAGACGCCCGCGCGTGGTGCACTTGCGCCCGCGCCGCCGCGTGCAGCGGCAGTGCGGGGGGGCACTACGCTGTCTGTGCCTTGAATGGCGGACGCAACCACCGCGCGAAACTGCTTGAGGTCTACCGGCTTTGTGAGGTAGTCGAACGCGCCGGCGCGCAGTGCCTCCACTGCATTTTCGGCAGAGCCGTAGGCGGTCATGACAAGACAGCGCTCGTTGCGCTGCTGCTTGCGCAGGTCGTGCAAGATCTCCATGCCGAAACCGTCGGGAAGGCGCATATCGGTAATGACGACCTCATAGCGATTGGTCGCGAGCAGTTGGCGGGCTTGGGCGACATCGCCCGCGGTTTCCACCCGGTGGCCTTCGCGCAGAAGCGTCAACTCGTAGAGCGTTCGCAGGTCTGGTTCGTCATCGATCACCAGGATGGAAGCAGGCTGGGATTGCATAGTTGGGAAGTTCAGACCACGATAGTGTCAAACAAAGAGGGGTCGGGCGAGGCCACCAGGCCGGTACCCCGGAACCTTACCGTAAACGCATTGCCGCTGCGATCGCCCGTGCGGGTGTTGCGGTGCGTTCTTTGGTAAACGATGCTCGCCCCATGGCGCTCGCACAGGCCGCGACAGATGTAGAGGCCAAGCCCGCTGGAGCGGCTTTCAGATGAGAAAAACGGCTCAAACAAATGCCGCTCCACCGATTGGTCCATGGGTGGGCCGTCGCTCCAGACCTGCACGCTGGCCTGGCCTGGGGCCTCCATGCGTGTTTGCAATTGCAGCGATTCAACATCGCCGGAACGGTAGCGCAAGGCGTTGTCCAGCAGGTTCACCAGCACACGGCGCAGATGCTCGGCGTCGAATTCCACCTGCAAGCCGGGCGCACCCAGCTGCAGGCTACCGCCGCGCTTGTCCGGCGCGTGGGACTGCCAGTCGCGCCAGGCTTGTGCGACGGCATCGTCAAGCGGCACGCTGGCCGCAGCGGCGTGGTCGATCTGGTGCTGCACTCGGGCAATGTCGAGAATTTCTTCCGCGATGTGTGCCAGGCGGTCGGCATTTTGGCCGATCATCTTGGTCAGACGTTTTTGCCCTGGGTCGTACAGATCCTCGTCCAGCAAGGCATTGGCCTGCACGATCGCCGCCAGCGGATTGCGGATTTCGTGCGCCACCGCGGCCGACATGCGGCCCATGGCCGCCAGTTTGTCGGTGCGCAGGCGGGCCTCAAGTTCGCGCAGGTCGTGTAAAAACATCACGCACAGGCGTTGCTCTTGCCCATCCACAGGGTGGGCGCGCGGTTTTGTTAGCCAGGTGCGCACATGCAGGCCTCTGGGGCTCTGATTTTCATTGATGAGGTTGACCTGTGCCTCTTGCGGGGCGTTCTGGCGAAAGCTGCGCTGCGCCAACGCAGTAAGCGCCTGCCAAGTGGGGCGGGCGGTCAGGGGAAATGGCGGAAGCAATGTGGACTCGATTCCCAGCAGCTGCAGACCTGCAGGATTGGCCGTGCGCACCGTGAGCGCCTCGTCGAGCACCAGAACACCTTCTGTGAGGTTTTGGATCACCAGCGCGCTGACCTGGCTTTGCACCAGCGCCGTGGCACGGTTGGCCTGCGCAATATGCTGCTCGCGCACCAGGCGGACAGCGAGTTGCTGCACCAGAATTGCCACGATAAAGTAGCCCGTTCCCGTGAGCGCTGCCTGAAGGGAGCGCTGCGCTGTCTCGGGGCCGCTGTGGTCACTTGCCAGCCAGGCCCACACCAGCAGCAAGAGTGTGACGGCCGCGGTCGTTCCCATGGCCAGCGTAAGAGTGCCCAGCACGGACGCCATGAGAATGGGCAGACCAAACAGCGGGGTGAAGCTCATGCTGCCGACATGCAGAATTTGCAGTGCGCTCACCACCACCAGGTCCACGCCGATCGAAGGCAGCCAACGAATCCCCGCTTGCGACGAGGGTGCCGCCTTCCCCCCAATCAGACGCAATGCCACTGTGGCGCCCAGGTACAGCGCGCAGATGCCGACCATCCAAGGTTCCACCAATTGGTTGAGCATCTGCCCCGCGAGTTGCAGCAGCAGCAGGGCCAGCGCCACCACGATGCGCCCCGTCAGAAAGCCTTGCCAGAGGCGCAAAAATGCCGGGTCTTGCCCGCGCATGCGCAGCGATGCGTCGGAAATAATTTCAGTGGGCATTGTGTTTCAGGTGCTCGGCGCTGCAGTAGCTGCGCCCGTCGCGCAGCCAGGCGTCACTTCGAGGCACATGAACGCCGCAGTGCGCACAGGCCACCATGTCTTGGGGGGCGGGCAGCTTGCCGGGAGGCTGCGCAGGCTTTTTTGAGTTCACGCGCTTTGCGCGCCACACCAGATACGCCACGCCCAGCACCACCAGCAGTACAAGGAGCTTCACGGTGCACGCCCCAGAACGACTTCCAGCGCAAAGCGCGAGCCCACGTAGGCCAGTAGCAGCAGCACAGCCCCTGCATACAACACTCTGACGGCGCTGCGCCCTCGCCAGCCAAATCGCCTGCGTCCCAGAAGCAGGGCGGCAAAGGTCAGCCAGGACAGCACCGAAAATACGCCTTTGTGGTCCCAGCGCCAGGCACGCCCGTAGAGCGCTTCGCTGAACAGAACGCCGGCGATCAGGGTGGCGCTCAGCAGCACAAAGCCTGCGGTGACGAAGCGAAACGTCAGGCGCTCAAGCGTCAGCAGCGGCATGCCACTGTTGGCGTCCACCGCCAGACGCAGCCGCTTTTCTGCCCGCGTCATCAAGGCCGCATGGACCACGGCGGCAGCAAACAGCCCATACGCTGCGATCCCGAGTGCCAGATGCAGCGGCATCCACGCCGAGGCACTGACGTGTAACGGTTGGCCCGGAAACACCAGCGCCAGCAGGACCGCCAGTGCACCCAGCGCCGCCAGCGCCCAGCGGGCGCGCAATTGGGGGAACAGCTGGCGCTCGATGGCATACACCGTCAACACCAGCCATGCGGTAACAGACAGCGCCGGTGCAAAACCGAAGCGCGGCGTGCCCTGCAGCATGCCCAGGGCCAGCATCGCGGCGTGCAGGGCCCAGGCCAACCACAGAGCGGCGCGCGAGCCAGCCTCGGGCAGGCGCGAGGCAAAAATCGCTGGTACGGCGTAGGCGGCTGCGGCGGTCGCCCCCAGCAATAGGCTGGCTGGGGTGGCGCTGGTTAAAATCATGACAGCAGTTTACCGCTCGCCAGGCTCCCCACGCTGGCCCCACACCGTGCGCAACCGCGCGCAATCACCCGGAAATTCCCCGCATGGCCTCCGCTCTTACCGACAAACTCTCGCGCCTCGTCAAGGAGATGCGTGGCCAGGCCCGCATTACCGAATCGAACGTGCAGGACATGCTGCGCGAAGTGCGCATGGCACTGCTTGAAGCCGATGTGGCGCTGCCTGTGGTGCGCGACTTCATCGCCCGTGTCAAAGAAAAGGCGCTGGGCCAGGAGGTACTGGGCTCGCTCAAGCCGGGGCAGGCGCTGGTGGGCATTGTCAACCGGGAGATTGCCGCCACCATGGGCGAGGGCGTGTCCGACATCAACCTGGCGGCCCAGCCGCCGGCCGTCATTCTGATGGCGGGCCTGCAGGGCGCGGGCAAGACCACGACCACGGCCAAACTGGCCAAACATCTGATCGAGAAGCGCAAGAAAAAGGTGCTGACGGTTTCGGGCGACGTCTACCGCCCGGCGGCCATCGAGCAGCTTAAAACCGTGACTGCCCAGGCCGGCGCCGAGTGGTTCCCGAGCACGCCCGACCAGAAGCCGCGCGATATCGCCCTGGCTGCGCTTGACTATGCGAAGAAGCACTACTTCGACGTGCTGCTGGTCGACACCGCCGGTCGCCTCGCCATCGACGAAGTGCTGATGCAGGAAATCAAAGAGCTGCACGCCGTGTTGAACCCGGTGGAAACGCTGTTTGTGGTCGACGCCATGCAGGGCCAGGATGCCATCAACACCGCCCGCGCCTTCAAGGAAGCGCTGCCGCTGACCGGCATCGTGCTGACCAAGCTCGATGGTGATTCGCGCGGTGGCGCGGCGCTGTCGGTGCGGCAGATCACTGGCGCGCCGATCAAGTTCGCCGGGGTGTCCGAGAAGCTCGACGGCCTGGAGGTGTTCGATGCCGAGCGCCACGCCGGCCGCATTCTGGGCATGGGCGACATCGTTGCGCTGGTCGAGCAGGTCTCGGCCGGTGTGGACATGGAGGCTGCGCAAAAACTCGCTGCCAAGGTGAAAAGTGGCGACGGCTTCGACCTGAGCGATTTTCTGGGCCAGTTGCAGCAGATGAAGCAGATGGGCGGGCTCGCCAGCCTCATGGACAAGCTACCTTCCCAACTCACGGCCAAGGCCGGTCAGGTCGATATGGACAAGGCCGAGAAAGACATCAAACGCAAGGAAGGCATCATTCAGAGCATGACACCCCAGGAGCGCCGCAGGCCCGAACTCATCAAGGCCACGCGCAAGAAGCGCATCGCCGGTGGTGCCGGTGTGCAGGTGCAGGAGGTCAACCGTTTGCTCAAGGAGTTTGAGCAGATGCAGGGCATGATGAAGAAGATGAAAGGCGGCGGCCTGATGAAGATGATGAAGAAGATGGGGGGCATGAAGGGCATGAAGGGCTTGGGCGGCGGCGGTGGTATGCCGGGCATGCCGTTCTGATTTTTAAAAATTTTTGGCCTGTAACGCTTGCTAGTTAAGCGCGAAAAGCTATCAGAACAAAAGCAAAAACCGGCAGTTTGCCGGTTTTTTATGGCGCGTGAACTCCTAAATGAGGAGCTTCTAGCGCTTACCAATAAACGCTTTCAGATAAAAAAATATCTGAAAGTGTTATGAATAAAGCGCAATCAGCTATTATTTTTGATGAGTCACTCTGTGGTTTCACGCACCAGCACCTCACCGCGCAGCGTGTAGGTCTTGGCCTCGGTGATGGTGACATCCGCCATCTGGCCCACCAGGCGCCGGTCTCCGGCGAAATTGACCACGCGGTTGCATTCGGTGCGGCCCATGAGCTCGGTGTCGTCGCGTTTGGAGCTGCCTTCGACCAGAATGCGCTGCACCTTGCCCACCAAGGCCTCGCTGATGTCCTTGATGTTGCTGTTGATAGCGGCCTGCAGTTCGTGCAGGCGGCGCAGCTTGACGTCGGCCGGTGTGTCGTCGTGTAGGTTGGCGGCGGGTGTGCCGGGGCGCGGGCTGAAGACGAAGCTGAAGGAGTTGTCGAAGTGGATGGCGTCGATGAGCTTCATCATCTTGCCAAAGTCTTCTTCGGTCTCGCCGGGGAAACCCACAATGAAGTCGCTGCTCATTGCAAGGTCCGGGCGGATAGCGCGCAGTTTCTTTACCGTGCTCTTGTATTCCATGGCTGTGTAGCCGCGTTTCATGGCCATAAGAATACGGTCCGAGCCATGCTGCACCGGCAAATGCAGGTGGTTGGCCAGCTTGGGGATGCGTGCGTAGGCCTCGATCAGGCGGGGCGTGAACTCGTTGGGGTGGCTGGTGGTGAAGCGCAGGCGCTCAATACCCGGGATGTCGGCCACGTATTCGAGCAGTAGGGCTAGGTCGGCCACCTCGCTGGTATCGCCCATGGCACCACGGTAGGCGTTCACGTTCTGGCCCAGCAGGGTGATTTCCTTCACGCCCTGGTCGGCCAGCCCCGCCACTTCTACCAGCACATCGTCGAACGGGCGGCTCATCTCTTCGCCGCGCGTGTAGGGCACCACGCAGTAGCTGCAGTATTTGCTGCAGCCTTCCATGATCGAGACAAAGGCTGAGGCGCCATCGACTCGAGCCGGTGGCAAGTGGTCGAACTTTTCAATCTCTGGGAAGCTGATGTCCACCTGCGGACGGGCCTGTACACGGCGCTGCTCTAGCAACTGCGGCAGGCGGTGCAGGGTTTGCGGGCCGAACACGATGTCCACGTAGGGCGCGCGCTTGATGATCTCGGCGCCTTCCTGGCTGGCCACGCAACCGCCGACGCCAATTTGTACGCCGCGCTCCTTGAGGTGGCGCACGCGCCCGAGGTCGGAGAACACCTTTTCCTGGGCCTTCTCGCGCACCGAGCAGGTGTTGAAGAGGATCAGGTCGGCTTCTTCGACGTTCTGCGTCGGCTCGTAGCCTTCAGCGGCGCGCAGCACGTCCACCATCTTGTCCGAGTCGTACTCGTTCATCTGGCAGCCAAAGGTTTTGATGAAAACTTTTTTGCTCATGGGGGAAACTCTTGCAAGACCATGCCGATGGCACTGCACGCGGGCGCGGTGCAGGCCGGAAAACTGAGGGAGCCTCAGTGTCGCGGGCGGTCGCTCTCGAAGTTGAAATTGCGCTTCGGAGCGCTGCCAGCACGTGCCAGATCGGTTTCGGCCTTGGTGAGAATCCAGGCGGTGTGCAGCATGCCCGAGCTGCCTTCCATCCGGTAGTTCACTACGAATTCTTTGCCCACCACGGTGTGCAGCATGACCAGTGCATTTTGTGTCCCAAAAAGGCGCATCCCTGGGGCCATTCGCACCGGCTTGCCGTCGATCTCTGCGTCTACCGTGGAGAGAATCGCCAGCTTGCCACGCCGCGCCTGCTCAGGAAAGGTGCGCACCCCGCCCAATTCGCCCTGCGACTGCGCGAACACCGGCGTGGCAGCCAGAGGCATCAGGGTGCACAGTGACAAGAGGACTGTCGGCAAGGCTCGGAGGGGGCGGAACGGGAGGCAGCGTGTCATGGGTCTATCCAGCGGCTGAAAAGAGCGATTTTAGGGCGGCGCCTGCATGGCGCACGCAAACGCGCAAATTCACAAAGCAAAAACCCCTTGAAGGCGTACCTTCAAGGGGCTCGAATTTGGTGGTGATAGGTGGACTTGAACCACCGACATCAGCATTATGAATGCTGCGCTCTAACCAACTGAGCTATATCACCGCGACCAAAATTATAGAACAGATTTTGGCGTTAAAGGCGCTTCATCGATTCAAAATCAAAGGTGCGTGAATGTTGCCGTGCGTTTGTTGAGGAATGCGTCCATGCCTTCCTTCTGGTCGCTTGTGGCAAACAGGGCATGGAACAGGCGGCGTTCAAACATGACGCCATCAGACAGGCCGCTCTCGAACGCACGGTTAACCGATTCCTTGGCTGCCATGACGGCAATGCGCGAGAAGTCGCTGATCACCAGTGCGGCGCCCAGCGCCTCTTCCTGCAGCTTGTCGAGCGCGACCACGCGGCTGACCAGTCCGGCGCGCTCGGCCTCTTGGGCGTCCATCATGCGGGCGGTGAGCGCCATGTCCATGGCTTTGGACTTGCCGACAGCGCGCGGCAGGCGCTGGGTGCCGCCGGCGCCGGGGATGACGCCGAGCTTGATTTCGGGCTGGCCAAACTTGGCGTTGTCGGCGGCAATGATGAAGTCACACATCATGGCCAACTCGCAGCCGCCGCCCAGTGCAAAGCCGCTCACAGCGGCAATGACGGGCTTGCGGATGGAGCGGATGGTCTCCCAGTTGCGGCCGATGAAATCGCCCTTGTACGCGTCGGCGAAGCTGAACTTGGCCATGGCGCTGATGTCTGCACCCGCAGCAAAGGCCTTTTCGCTGCCGGTGACGATGATGCAGCCAATGCGCTCGTCGGCATCGAAGGCGCGCAGGGCTTCGCCCAGCTCGTCCATGAGTTGATCGTTCAGTGCGTTGAGCTGCTTGGGCCGATTGAGCGTGATGACGCCGACTTTTTCGGCTTCGGTGCGCACTTCTATCATTGCGTAGGACAAGGTCTTCTCCAGTGGGTTGCCAAACGGCAAACTATACCTACACGCCGCGCTGCTTGGGCTGCGCGCTCAGGTCTGCGAGAGCCAGCATTTGGCAAGCGCAGCGTCGGCTATTTGCAGTGCGATGGTGTCCATGGGCGCTTCGTCTGTGTGTGTGGTCTGCAGGGGCAGGCGCAGCAGGCGCTGGTCGCGCGCCACCAGGGCGACTATCTCGCGGGTATCCGGGGGCGTGTACAGCGTGAGGTCGTCGAGTTTTTGCAGCCGCCAGGCGCCGGTGGGCGTTTCGATGCCCAGCCATTCGTCACCAGCCGCCATGCCGGCGCGTTCGGCCAGCCCCCCCCGCAGGACCACCTTCAGGCGCACGCCATCGCCGCCTGCCACGCGAAGTCCCAGTCTTTGTGCCACTTGCGGTGCATCACGCTGCATCTGCACACCATGTACGGCCAGCAGTTCGGCAAGCGGCAGCTCCTGTGTGGAATGTGCCCAGGCAGCGATGTCTTGCGCGTAGCTGCGTCCTCCTAGCTCGTGCAGAACAGCGAGCAGATCGGCCTCAAGCATGGGACCGGCTTGGCAGCGCAGCCACAGGGCGCGCATAACGGCGTCTAGCGTGGTGAGGCCTTCGCGGCGCAAGGTCAGATCCAGACACAGTGCCACCAGAGCGCCTTTGGTGTAGTAGCTGACCGTGGCGTTGGGGGTGTTTTCATCCTGACGGTAGTACTTGACCCAGGCATCAAAGCTCGACTGGCCCAGGCTCTGCAGCAGGCGGCCTGGGGTCTGCAGCACCTGGGTGATGGTTTTGCCCAGGAGCTTGAGGTAGCTTGCGGGCTCCAGCAGCCCTGCACGCACCAGCAGCAGGTCGTCGTAGTAGCTGGTGAAGCCTTCAAAAAACCACAGCAACTCGGTGTAGTTTTCCGCTGTGTAGTCGTAGTGCTCGAACTCTGCTGGGCGCAGGCGCTTGACGTTCCAGGTGTGGAAGTACTCGTGGCTGATCAGCCCAAGCAGCGTGGTGTAGCCGTCGCCAGGTTTCCAGGTGACTCCTGACACGCCAGCGCGCTGCGGCAAATCGCGCCGGGCGGCAATCAGCGCAGTGGAGTTGCGGTGTTCCAGGCCGCCGTAGCCGTCGTCGACTGCGTTGAGCAGAAACAGGTAGCTGCCGATCGGCGGTGTGCCCGTGCCATGCCAGAACGTGATGCATGTGGCGCAAATTCTTTGCGCGTCCTGCAGCAATCGCTCACCGTCGAACGAGGGGGCTGCGCCGCTGACGACGAGGCGGTGTGGGATGCCCCCGGCGTGGAAGTGGCCGCTCCAAAATTGGCCCATTTCTACCGGGCAATCCACCAGTTCGTCGTAGTGGGCGGCGCAGTAGCGACCGAAACCTGCGCTGTCGGTGCGCCCGGCTGGCAGCGCGGTGGCTACGGCCCAGCCAGGGCAGTGGGCAGGTGCTTCGATATCGAGGCTGTGCGGCACCTGCTCATGACCGATTGCGCGCAGGAACAGGCTGGTGCCGTTGAAGAAAGCGCGCGAGGCGTCGAGCCAGGCGCTGCGCACAGAGTGGTCGGCTGCGTAAACCTCGTAGGTAAGCTCCAGCGGAGCATCGCTTTGGCAGTCTGCGCGCCAGCTGTGTTTGTCCAGTTGCGTCAGTGCCACCGCATGGCCTTGCTGCTCGGCGCGCAGCCCTTGAAGGTGCTTGGAAAATTCGCGCAGCAGGTAGCTTCCGGGAATCCAGGCGGGCAACTGCAACGTCTGGGGCGCTTGCGGCTGTGCCAGGCGCAGGCTTACGCGGAAGAGGTGGGCGTGTGGATCCAGCAGTTCCACCCGGAAATGCACCGGAGACGCCTCTGCATTTCTGTCCGTTTGCAGTGCAGACGGTGTTGGGATGGTCTGCGCGACTGGCGACCGGCGCGGGCTCATTTGGAAGGCTGTTCTGCCTGTGCCAAGCGCTTTTCTACTTCCGTGTCGTTGATGGCGCCAGGCACGCGGCTGCCATCTGCAAAGATCAGGGTGGGGGTGCCCGTAATCTTGTGCGTCTTGCCGAAGGCCAGGTTGCGCTGCAGAGCAGCGGTGTCGCAGCTGGCAGCGGCCGGCGTCTTCTCGTTCAGCATGTAGTCCTGCCAGGCGAGTGAGCGGTCCTTGGCGCACCAGATGTTGCGCGACTTCTCGGCCGAATCCGGGCTCAGGATAGGGTAGAGGAAGGTATAGACCGTCACGTCCTTCACTTTTTGCAGATCGCGCTCGAAACGCTTGCAGTAGCCGCAGTTCGGGTCGGCAAAAACGACCAGTTTGCGTGCGCCGTTGCCTTGTACCGTGGTGAACGCATCGGCCAGCGGCAGCGCGGCGAAGTCCACCGCCGAGAGCTTGGCAATGCGGTCTTCGGTGAGGTTGCGGCGCGCCTTGGTGTCGATCAGCTCGCCTTGAATCAGGTAGTTGCCTTTGGTGTCGGTGTAGAACACATCGGTGCCAATGCGCACTTCGTAGAGGCCCGGCATTGGCGTGCTGCGCACTTCGTCAATGCTCTGCAGTTGTGGAATGCGCTCGGCAAGTGTTTTGCGAATGACGCTTTCCTGGGCAGTGGCGCTGAGCGCGGTAGCAAGGGCGGCGCTGGTCATCAGCCAGTGGATTGTTTTCATGGAGTCGAGTGTCCAGTAGCCGCCGCTGAGCGGGCGGTAAGGTTGGGATTCATGGCTTGCTGGGCAACCCAGCTTTTGAGTGGACCACTGTGGTCAAAGCCCTGCATGCCCCAGTTGCGCAGCGCCTGCAGTGCGGGCTGGGGGCGGGAAAACAACCGGGCCAAGACGTCGGTGGACAGGCGCATGGGCACAAGGGCTGCCTTGCGCTCACGTTCGTACTGGCGCAGCACCCGCAAATCGCCCACGCTGCGCCAACTGCTGCGCGCATTGAGCAAGCGGGCGAGTGCCGCAGCGTCGCCCAGACCGAGGTTGAGCCCCTGGCCCGAAAGAGGGTGAACGGTGTGGGCGGCGTCGCCTGCCAGCACCCAGGATGCCATGTCGTTGCTTGCTAGCGGGCCACACCAACGTTCGGCGCGGGCCAGCTGCAAAGGCCAGGTGCAGCGCGGGCCATGCACTTGCAAGGCGCCGAGCGATCCACCACTGGCCTGCGCCAGCTCGCCGGCAAAGGTGGGGTCGTTGTGCGCCATCAACTCTTGAGCACGTTCAGGGGCTACGGACCAGACTACCGCCACTTCTTTGCCGTGTGCGCCAGAAAGCGGCAGGAAAGCCAGAATGCCATCGGCCGAGAACCATTGGCGCGCGGTCTGCTCATGTGGCGTGGCGCACAGCACGCGCGCTGCGATTGCGGTCTGCGAATAGGGCGAGGCATCGACACGCACGCCCAACTCGTCGCGCGAGCGGCTTGCTCGGCCCTCGCAGACGACGGTCAAGGGCGCTACGACAGGCGTCGAAACCAATTCAATGCGAGGTTGATAGCGCACGGCATCTGCCAGCCGTGCCTCCAGTGCGGGCACATCGGCGATCCACGCCAGGGCAGGCGCATGCTGCGCTGCCGCGTCGAAATGGACTTCGCCGCCGTCGTCACCGTGCACCTGCATGTGCAGTACAGGCGTGGTGTGTTCAGGGTCTGGCCAGCAGCGCAGCGATTCGAGCAGGCTGCGCGAAGCGGCGTTGAGCGCGTAGGCGCGGATGTCGGGCTGCTTGTCAATAT
>JBQMQB010000039.1:0-12149 GCA_052172715.1 Giesbergeria sp.
GAGCGCGGCCTGGAGCCCGAATTTCCCGCAGGCGCGCTGCGCGAGCTCGCAGCGCTCACCGGCCCGGGCGAAGACCGCAGCGCCGCCATCCGCGACCTGACTGCGCTGCCCTGGTGCTCCATCGACAACGACGATTCGCTCGACCTGGACCAGCTCACCGCGTGTGCGGCCATGGGCGGCGGCGCGGTGAAGATTTTTGTCGCCGTGGCCGATGTGGATGCGTTGGTGAAAAAGAACTCCGCCATCGACCTGCATGCGCGCACCAACACGACTTCGGTCTACACCTCAGCGCGGATCTTTCCCATGCTGCCAGAGCGCCTGTCGACCGACCTCACATCACTCAACGATGGGCAGGATCGCTTGGCCATCGTCACCGAGATGGTGGTCGATACCGACGGCGTGGTGACCCACAGCACCGTGCACCGCGCCCGCGTGCAGAGCCAGGCCAAGCTGGCCTACGACGCCGTGGCAGCGTGGATTGAAGGCGAAGGCGATTTGCCCGAAGCCGCCCGCGCCGTGCCCGGCATGGATGAGCAACTGCGCACGCAAGACGCCGTAGCCCAGCGCATGCGCGCACGCCGGCGCGAACAGGGTTCGCTGGAGCTGGAAACCTTCCAGCCGCGCGCCGTGTTTGAGGGCGAGCGCGTGGTGGACATCGAGCAGCAGGTGCAGAACCGCGCGCGCCAGTTGATTGAAGAATTCATGATTGCCACCAACACCTGCACCGCGCTGTTTTTGGCGCAGCACGGCGCCAGCGCGTTGCGCCGGGTGGTGCGCTCGCCCGAGCGCTGGCAGCGCATCGTGCAAGTAGCAGCCAAATATGCTGAGCGTCTGCCAGCGGAGCCCGATTCGCTGGCGTTGGAAGGTTTTCTGGCGCGCCGCCGCAAGGCCGACCCGCTGCGCTTTCCCGACCTCTCGCTCGTCATCGTCAAGCTCATGGGCCGGGGCGAATACGTGGTGGAACACCCCAAGGGCGAGCCCATTGGCCACTTTGGCCTGGCCGTGCGCGACTACACCCATTCCACCGCGCCCAACCGCCGCTACCCCGACCTGGTGACGCTGCGCATGGTCAAGGCACTGCTGCAGGGCGAGCGCTCGCCCTATGGCACGGCGGAG
This sequence comes from Giesbergeria sp., assembly GCA_052172715.1. GTDB lineage: Bacteria > Pseudomonadota > Gammaproteobacteria > Burkholderiales > Burkholderiaceae_C > Simplicispira. The sequence continues at coordinate 1,117 of JBQMQB010000039.1, forward strand.
CTGGAGCTTCTGGCCGAGCACTGCACGCAGCAAGAAGACGCCGCGCAGAAGGTGGAGCGCAGCGTGCGCAAGTCCGAAGCCGCGCTGTATCTGCAAGGCATGGTGGGACAAAAGTTCGACGCTGTGGTCACCGGTCGCAGCGAGAGCGGTACCTGGGTGCGCATTTTCACGCCCCCCGCCGAGGGCATGCTGGTGGGCGGCGGTGTCAGCCTGGACGTGGGTCAGCAGCTGCGGGTGAAACTGGTCCACACCAATGTGGAGCGCGGATTCATTGATTTTGAGCAGATGCTCTGAACCACCTTAAGGACTGAGCGATGGGTATTTTTGAACGCTATCTGACTGTCTGGGTGGGCCTGGGCATCCTCGCCGGTGTCGGTTTGGGGCTCGCGGTGCCTGGGGCGTTCCAGACGATTGCGGGGCTGGAGCTGGCGCACGTGAACCTGGTGGTCGCCGTGTTCATCTGGGTGATGATTTACCCGATGATGATTCAGGTCGACTGGAGCGCCGTCAAGAACGTCGGCCAACGGCCGCGCGGCCTGATGCTGACGCTGGCGGTCAATTGGCTCATCAAGCCCTTCACCATGGCGGCGCTGGGTGTGCTGTTCTTTCGCTACTTGTTTGCCCCCTGGGTCGACCCGCAATCGGCCAGCGAGTACATCGCCGGCATGATTTTGCTGGGCGTGGCGCCGTGCACCGCCATGGTGTTCGTCTGGAGCCAGCTGGTGAAGGGCGACGCCAATTACACACTGGTGCAGGTGTCCGTGAACGACCTCATCATGGTCGTGGCCTTCGCGCCGATTGCTGCGTTTTTGCTCGGCGTGACGGATGTGACGGTGCCCTGGCAGACGCTGGTGCTCGCCACGGTGCTGTATGTGGTGCTTCCGCTGGCGGCAGGCATGGCCACGCGCAGTGTGCTGCAGCGCCGCTCGGCGCATGCCGTGGCCGACTTCGTCGCGCGCCTCAAGCCCTGGTCAATTGCCGGGCTGATTGCCACCGTGGTGCTGCTGTTTGGTTTTCAGGCTGGCACCATCGTGGCGCAGCCGCTGGTGATTGCGCTGATTGCCGTGCCGCTCATCGTGCAGAGCTACGGCATCTTCGCCATTGCTTGGTGGGGCGCGCGCTGGCTGAAGCTGCCGCACGAGGTGGCCGGGCCCGCCTGCCTGATTGGCACCTCGAATTTCTTCGAGCTGGCGGTGGCCGTGGCGATTTCCCTGTTTGGCCTGCACTCGGGCGCCGCCCTGGCCACCGTGGTGGGGGTACTGGTCGAAGTGCCGGTGATGCTCTCGCTGGTGGCGCTTGTCAACCGCGCGGGGCGGCACGTTGCGCTGCCGGTATAGGAGATTTTGGTTGAAAATAGGCTCTAAAGCTTATACAGTAAGCGTTAATAGCTATAAAAAACAGAGCTAACGAAGAATCAGCACCGGCACATCAGACAAACGCAGCAGCGTGGTCGTGGTGCTGCCCACAATGAGCTGGCGGATGCGTGAATGCCCGTAGGCGCCCATGACCAGCAGCGCGGCGCCCTGGCTCGCGAGCAACTCGGGTAGGGCTTGCTCGGGCTCGCCGGGCAGCAGTTGCGACTGCACAGAGAACCCAGCGACGCGCAGCAGTTCAGCCGCGGCGGCGAGCTGCTCTTGCGCCTGCTCAGTGTCTGTGCCCACCATCGCCACCAGGGCGGGCAGACCACGCAGCAGAGGGCTACCGGCCACCATATCGATCGTCTTGCGCGCGGTAGGGCTGCCATCGTAGGCAACGACAAAACGCTCAGGAGCGGCAAATTGCTCGTGTGTGGCGACCAGTACAGGGCGCTGCAGCGCGCGGATGACGCGCTCGACGTGGTGATCCAGGTGCAGTTTGCGCACGCCACTTGCACGGTGGTTCGCACCCACTACGCACAGGCGCATGTGGGGTTCGAACTCCAGCAGCGTGTCGACCAGCTCGCCATGGCGCATGTGCGTCGTGGGTGCCGTAAGGCCTGCACCACACACCTGTTGGCTGGCGACCGCCATCATCTCCCGTCCGGCCTGCTGCGCGAGCTTGCCGCGTTCCTCGTCGAGCGCGCTCAGTTGTTGGAGGAGCACTTCTTGTGCGCCCAAGCCAATGGTGCCGCTGTAGTCGCCCACGTTGGGCAACTCGGGCGGGCGCTCAAGCACGTGGAGCAGCTCAAGTGGTGCGGGCAAGCGTTTGGCGGCCCAGGCGGCCCAGTCGATCACGGTAGAGGTGGTGGCGCGGCCGTCGATGCAGGCGTAGATAGTGTTCATGGGGTTCCTCGTAGCGGCTCAATGCATGAGATTTTCAACTGCGCCTGGCTTGTCGTGCAGCGCGAAGCGGTCCACCAGTGTCGCACTGGCGGCGTTCAGGCCCACAACCTGCACGCCAGCGCCTTCTCGCCTGAATTTGAGTACGGCCTGGTCGAGGGCTGCCACGGCACTTACGTCCCAGAAATGTGCCCCGCTTACATCAATGCATACCGCGGGCGCGGCTTCGCGAAAATCGAACCCTTTGAGAAAACGCTCGGTGGAAGCAAAGAACACCTGGCCGACCACCCTGTACACCCGCACGCCGTTCTCCATGTGCGCATCCACACGCAGCACGCGCGCCACTTTGCTGGCAAAGAACACGCCCGAGAGCAGTACGCCGGTGAGTACACCGCGCGCCAAGTCGTGCGTGAACAGCGTGACCAACACCGTGGCCAACATCACTGCGCTGGAGCTGGGTGGGTTGCTGCGCAAGTTGACGATTGAACTCCAGCTGAAGGTGCCCAAACTCACCATGATCATCACGGCGACCAGTGCCGCCATCGGAATTTGTTTGACCCAGGGGCCGAGAAACACCACCAGCACCAACAGGAACACGCCGGCCACCAGCGTAGACAGCCGCCCGCGCCCACCCGATTTCACGTTGATGACCGATTGGCCAATCATGGCGCACCCCGCCATGCCGCCCAGCAGGCCGGTGGCGACGTTGGCCACACCTTGGCCGATGCATTCGCGGTTCTTGTTGCTCGGTGTGTCGGTCAGCTCATCGACGATGGCTGCGGTCATCATCGATTCAAGTAGGCCCACCACGGCCAGTGTCGCCGCATAGGGCAGCACGATGCCGAGTGTCTCCAGGTTGAGCGGCACTTGCGGCCACAGGAACACGGGCAGTGTGCTCGGCAGCGTGCCCATGTGGCCGACGGTGCGGATGTCCAGGTCGAGCAGCATGGAAATGCCCGTGAGTACCACGATGGTGACGAGAGGCGAGGGCACGACGCGTGTGAGGCGTGGCAGGCCATAAATGATGACCAGGCCCCCGGCCGTCATTGCATACACGGTCCATGGCATGTTGGTCAGTTCGGGCAGCTGGGCAAGAAAAATAAGGATGGCCAATGCGTTCACGAAGCCGGTGACCACCGAGCGCGACACGAAGCGCATCAGGGCGCCCAGGCGCAGGGCGCCTGCCAACATTTGCAGCACGCCGGTGAGCAGTGTTGCCAGCAGCAGGTACTGCAGGCCATGCTCGCGCACCAGGGTCACCATCACCAATGCCATCGCACCAGTGGCGGCCGAGATCATGCCGGGTCGCCCCCCGGCAAAGGCAATCACCACCGCCATACTGAACGAAGCGTAGAGCCCCACCTGCGGGTCCACACCGGCAATGATGGAAAAAGCGATGGCCTCGGGAATCAGTGCCAGGGCGACCACCAGGCCGGCCAGGACGTCGGCGCGAACGTTGAACAGCCAAATCTGGCGCAGAGAAGAGAGGGGCATGCGGGAACGGCGCACCGCAGACCTGCGGTGCGAGAAGGTGGGACGCAGAGAGCGAGAAAAGAAGGCCCGAAACCGCAGCGATGTGCAGCACGGGCGGTCTAACAAAATCGGGAAAAGCCGCGAATTTTATGTGCATCCACGGGTGGGATACTTCAACTTATAAAAATGTAAATTTTCTTGCCGGTATTACGTAAGCAGCTATCCTAATGGTAGCGAAAAAAGCCACCTGGCGAACTGGCATGCGCAAGGTGAGGGCGGCTGCGGCTACCATGGCGGCTCGGGGCCTGTCCCCTGAAAGACCCATGACACAGTACCCCGCCGCCAGCCCTTCAGCGATTCACCCCAAGCCTTCCCTCCACTGCTGGTGGGTGGTCTGTCTGTGCGCGGCCTGGTGTGATACCTGTGGCGACTACCGTGCCACATTCGACGCGGTCGCGCGTGAGTGGCCGGCGATGCGGTTTGAATGGGTGGATATCGAAGACGAAGCCGAAGTAACGGGCGAGCTGGATGTGGAGACCTTTCCTACAGTGCTCGTGGCTGATGCTGGCGGCTGCGCACGCTTTCTTGGTCCTCTGCTGCCGCAGGCGGGCGTGCTCACGCGGCTTATCAGCAGTCTGCACGCCGGGGAGTCGGGCCGAGTGGATCCAGCGGCACAAGCGCTGTTTCACCGGGTGCGCGCAGCAAGGCCCTGATTGGCCGCCGGGTTGCTTGCAGTCGGCCGCAACGACATGGGGCAATACTGATAAGACCCGTCGCGCGGCGCACATCTGTTTCACAGGCGCCCGTAGGGGCTGTAAATCGGTGTGGCAATTGCGGCGGTGTTCGATCGTGGGTGGTTTTTTCTGCATTGACGTAGACGCGTGAGGCCGCTAGGCGCGGTTTTTGTGTTTTCCTGTGCGGTGGGCTTTTCCAAAAGAATATTGCGCGTTACAATAGCGATCTCACGACCAAGCGGGCGGGTACCAACCGCCCGTTTTTTTTGGTCGTCAGATTTTGGAGCTCGAAGCCTTGGAGTCTGCAAGTCTCAGGGTTCTCGGGTTTTTTGTTTTTCTGGGATTGAATACAAGCACGTGGCACTGCAGCAAATTGTTGAAGAAACCGTAATCGGCCTGGGCTATGACTTGGTCGAGGTGGCGCGCTGCCCCGGTGGTCTGTTGCGCATCACCATCGACCTGCCTTGGCAGGCGCCTGTGGAAGGTGCTGGTGTGCAGCCTGAGCAGTTTGTTACGGTGGAAGACTGCGAAAAAGTCACGCGGCAGTTGCAGTTTGCGCTCGAAGTGGATGCGGTGGAATACACGCGGCTTGAGGTGTCCTCGCCCGGTATTGACCGTCCTCTGCGTCACGAGCAGGATTTTGTGCGTTTTGAGGGTGAGGTGGTTGACCTCACGCTCAAGCAGCCCATGGGGGCGGCGGCAGCAGGGCAGGTGAGTCCGCTGCGCAAGAAATTTCGCGGCACGCTTGAGCGTGCTGAGGCGGGTGGCTGGCAGATTTCCTGGAGCGATGAACCGGCGGTTAAGCCGGGGCAGCGGGTGAGTGCCAAGCGGGCGTTGGCGCCCTTGCAAGTGCTGGGTTTTGTGCTCGATGAGCTCAAAGAAACTCGGCTTGCACCCATCGTCAATTTCAAGGGGCGCGGCGGCAAATCGGCCCCGTAGCGATGACCCGCAAGGGCGCAGTCGGATCGGGTCTGCATTGGTGCAGCCCGAGGTGAAAAAAATAGGAGAGTCGTTGCATGAATCGCGAATTGTTGATGTTGGTGGATGCCATTTCGCGCGAGAAAAACGTCGAACTTGACGTTGTGCTGGGTGCCGTCGAATCCGCGCTGGCGCAGGCGACGAAAAAGCTTTATTCCGGCGAAGTGGATATCCGCGTGGCGCTCGACCGCGACAGCGGCAACTACGAAACCTTCCGTCGCTGGTTGGTGGTGCCCGACGACGCCGGTCTGCAAAATCCAGATGCCGAAGAGTTGCTCATGGATGCTCAGGAACGTGTTCCTGATGTGGAGGTGGGTGAGTACATTGAGGAAGGCATTGAGTCTGTGCCTATTGGCCGTATTGGTGCCATGGCTGCCAAGCAGGTGATTTTGCAGAAAATCCGCGACGCCGAACGCGAGATGCTGCTCACCGACTTTATGTCGCGGGGTGAGAAAATTTTTACCGGCACCGTCAAGCGCATGGACAAGGGCGACCTGATTGTGGAATCTGGCCGTGTCGAAGGTCGTCTGCGCCGCAGCGAGATGATTCCCAAGGAAAACTTGCGCAGCGGCGACCGTGTCCGCGCCATGATCATGGAGGTGGATCTGACGCTGCGCGGCGCCCCCATCATCCTTTCGCGCTCCGCACCCGAATTTATGATTGAGCTGTTCCGTCACGAAGTGCCGGAAATTGAGCAAGGTCTTTTAGAGATCAAGAGCTGCGCTCGCGATTCCGGCAGCCGCGCCAAAATTGCGGTGCTCTCGCATGACCGCCGTGTGGACCCCATCGGCACCTGCGTCGGTGTGCGCGGCACCCGCGTCAATGCCGTGACCAACGAATTGGCCGGCGAGCGTGTGGACATCGTGCTGTGGTCTGAAGATCCTGCGCAGTTTGTGATTGGCGCGCTGGCACCGGCCAACGTGCAGTCCATCGTGGTGGACGAAGAAAAGCACGCCATGGACGTGGTGGTGGACGAGGAGAATCTCGCCATCGCCATTGGTCGCGGCGGACAGAATGTGCGCCTTGCCTCCGATCTGACGGGTTGGAAAATCAATATCATGGACGCCGCCGAGTCGGCCCAGAAGCAGGCCGACGAGACCGATACGGCGCGCCGCCTGTTCATGGACAAGCTCGACGTCGATCAGGAAATCGCCGACACCCTCATTGAGGAGGGCTTCAACACCCTTGAAGAAGTGGCCTATGTGCCGCTGCAGGAGATGCTGGAGATCGAGAGTTTCGACGAAGACACGGTGAACGAATTGCGCGCCCGTGCAAAAGACGCCTTGCTGACCATGGAAATCGCTCGTGAAGACAGCGTGGAAACGGTATCGCAAGATTTGCGTGACCTTGAAGGCATGACCACCGAGCTGATCACCACGCTGGCCGAAGGCGGCATTCACACCCGCGACGATTTGGCCGATTTGGCGATCGACGAACTTACCGAGATTACCGGCCAATCCGAAGACGATGCCAAGGCATTGATCATGAAAGCACGCGAACATTGGTTCGTGGGGCAAGCGTAAAGGTCGGGAGGCACGAACCACATATGTCCAGTATTACAGTTGCCGAGTTCGCCAATGAACTCAAGAAAACCCCTGACGTCTTGCTTGAACAGCTCAAGTCTGCCGGCGTCTCCAAGGCCAATGTCTCTGATGCGCTGACTGAAAGCGACAAGCAGAAACTGCTTGCGCATTTGCAAGCCAGCCACGGGCTCGCCGCATCGGATCGCAAGAAAATCACCTTGGTGAAGCGCTCGACCAGCGAGATCAAGCAGGCTGACGCCTCGGGTAAGGCGCGCACCATTCAGGTGGAAGTGCGCAAAAAACGCACGTTCATCAAGCGCGATGACGCGCTGGAGACGTCGTCTCCGTCTGAAGTCGAAGCGGAGTCTGAATCCGAGGTTCACGCGTCTTCCGACGTTCAGGTGCCGGTGCAGGACAACGCTGATCTTGTGCGCCGCGAGGAAGAGGCGCGGAGTCAAGCCGAGCTGATCAGCCGCCAAGAGCAAGATCTGAGCGAAAAACGGCGTGACCGTGAGCAGCGCGAGCAGCGTGAGCGCGAAGCCGCCGAGCGTGCTGCAGCCTACGCTGCGCAGGAGGCTGGCAAGAAAGCCCAGGCATCGGCTGAAAAGCAGGAGGCATCGCGCGAACAACAGGCAGAGGCTGCAGCCCGTGCCGCAGCGCAGGTCGAGGCGCGCGAGAAGGCTGAGGCCGAGTCCCGTGCCCGTGCCGCCGAAGAAACCGAGCGTGCCAGCGACCTTGACGAGCGCCGCCGCAAGGCGCTGGCCGAGGCCGCCGCCATTCGCTCCATGATGTCTGCCCCAGCCAAGGTGCTGGTGGCCAAGAAGCCCGAAGAACCAAAACCTGTTCCCCGCGCAGCAGATGCCAAAAAAGGCACGCTGCACAAGCCGGCGGCAGCCCCTGGTGCCGCGCCGCGCTCTGCAGCAGGCGCGCCGGGCGCTGGCAAGGAAGTCAAGTCGGCCAAGCTCTCGTCGAGCTGGGCTGGCGATCCAGCCAAAAAGAAGGGCATTCCGACCCGCGGCGATACCGGCGGTGGACGCCCTGGCGCTGGTGCTGGCGCTTGGCGCAGCGGCGCACGTGCAGGAGGCGGTGGCCGACGCGGCAACGATCGCGACCGCGCCGGTCAGCATGCCCACGCGGCTCCCGTCGAGATGCGCATCATCGAGGTGCACGTGCCTGAGACCATCACCGTGGCTGAACTGGCGCACAAGATGGCGATCAAGGCGTCGGAGGTCATTAAGGCGCTGATGAAGATGGGCCAGATGGTCACCATCAACCAGCCCCTGGACCAGGATACCGCGATGATCGTGGTCGAGGAACTCGGCCACACCGCCGTTGTTGCTGCACTGGACGATCCGGAAGCCTTCTCGCAAGATGATGCATCGGCGCTGACTGCTGAGATCGTTTCGCGCGCCCCAGTGGTCACCGTCATGGGCCACGTGGACCACGGCAAGACCTCGCTGCTTGACTACATCCGCCGCACCAAGGTTGCGACGGGTGAAGCTGGTGGTATTACGCAGCACATCGGCGCTTACCATGTCGAGACGCCGCGCGGCATGGTGTCTTTCCTGGACACTCCCGGCCACGAGGCGTTCACCGCCATGCGTGCCCGTGGTGCGCAAGCCACCGACATTGTGATTCTGGTGGTGGCGGCCGACGACGGCGTCATGCCCCAGACCAAGGAAGCCATCAAGCACGCCAAGGCGGCGGGTGTTCCCATGGTGGTGGCCATTACCAAGTCGGACAAGCCCGATGCCAACTTTGAGCGCGTTAAGCAAGAGTTGGTGGTCGAGCAGGTGGTGCCTGAAGAATACGGTGGCGACACGCCTTTCGTGCAGGTGTCTTCCAAGACCGGCATGGGCATCGACACACTGCTTGAGCAAGTGTTGCTGCAAGCCGAAGTGATGGAACTCAAAGCGACCGTTGACACGTTGGCCAAGGGTCTTGTCATTGAAGCTCGGCTCGACAAGGGCCGCGGCCCCGTGGCCACGGTGCTGGTGCAGTCCGGAACGCTCAAGGTGGGTGATGTGGTGCTCGCCGGCCAGACGTTTGGCCGTGTGCGTGCCATGGTGGACGAAAGTGGCCAAGCCGCCAAAACGGCAGGCCCGTCCATCCCGGTCGAAATCCAGGGTCTGACGGAAGTACCGCAGGCCGGCGACGAATTCATGGTGCTGACCGACGAGCGCCGGGCGCGCGAAATTGCCACCTACCGCGCTGGCAAGTTCCGCAACACGAAGCTCGCCAAGCTGCAGGCTGCCAAGCTGGAGAACATGTTCTCTGACATCACGGCAGGCGAAGTAAAAATGCTGCCCATCATCGTCAAAGCCGACGTGCAGGGTTCGCAAGAAGCGCTGTCGCAGTCGCTGCTCAAGCTCTCGACCGACGAGGTCAAGGTGCAGCTGGTCTATACCGGTGTGGGCGGTATTAGCGAATCCGACATCAACTTGGCGATTGCCTCCAAGGCTATCGTGATCGGCTTCAACGTCCGGGCAGATGCTGGTGCGCGCAAGCACGCCGAAGCAAACGATGTCGACCTGCATTACTACAGCATCATTTACGACGCTGTCGATGAGCTCAAGGTGGCGATGTCCGGCATGCTGGCGCCCGAACAGCGCGAAGAAATCCTCGGTACGGCCGAGATTCGCACCGTGTTCGTCGCTTCCAAGATCGGGACTGTGGCGGGTTCGTACATTACCTCCGGCATGGTGCATCGGAACGCGAAGTTCCGCCTGCTGCGCGAGAACGTGGTCATCTACACCGGTGAAGTCGAATCGCTGCGCCGTTTGAAAGACGACGTCAAGGAAGTCAAGGAAGGTTTCGAGTGCGGTATCAAGCTCAAGAACATCAGCGACTTCAAAGAAGGCGATCAGCTGGAGTTCTTCGACATCAAGGAAATCGCACGGACCTTGTGATGCACCCCCTGCGTCGCTTACGCGCCTTCCCCCTCTCTCGTCGCGCTTTGCGCGCCGGGAGGGGGACGCCCCCGGTACTGCGGGGCGGCCCTTGTACGGGGGCGCTGGTTCGGGGCACGGCTCGCAATGTGCGGTTCGTCGCAAAAGGCAATTCAATCTGACATGGCAGCCAAGAAATCCTCCACACCCAACCGCGCCTTCAAGGTGGCCGACCAGATCCAGCGCGATCTGTCGGAGCTGATCGCGCGCGAGCTAAAGGACCCGAGGGTCGGCATGGTCACGATCCAGTCGGTGGAAGTGACGCCCGATTACGCGCATGCCAAGGTGTTCTACAGCATTCTCACGGGCGAGCCTGTTGCGACGCAGGAAGCGCTGGACCAGGCTGCGGGTTTTCTGCGTGCCGGCCTGTTCAAACGGCTGCACATTCACACCGTGCCTACCTTGCATTTCGTGTTCGACCGTACGCCTGAACGTGCGGCAGACATGAATGCTCTGATTGCGCAGGCCGTTGCTTCGCGCTCAAAAGAAGAGAACGAATGACCGAGCGCGCTCCCCGCATTCGGGTGCAGCGGCGCCCGGTGCATGGGGTGCTGCTCATCGACAAGCCGCTGGGGCTCTCCAGCAACCAGGCCTTGCAAAAAGCCAAGTGGTTGCTGCGCGCAGAAAAGGCGGGCCACACGGGTACGTTGGATCCTTTGGCCACCGGCATACTGCCGCTGTGCTTTGGTGCGGCGACAAAGTTCAGTCAGTTGCAGCTCGATGCGCCAAAGACCTACCACGCAGTGGCGCGTTTGGGCGTGACCACCAGCACCGGCGATGCTGAAGGTGCAGTTCTGGCTGAGCGGCCCGTGCCCCTTGATGCTCTGTCGCCTGAGCGGTTGGCTGCGGTTCAGCGCCAGTTCACTGGCGTGATTGCGCAGGTACCGCCCATGCACAGTGCCTTGAAGAAGGATGGACGCGCACTGTACGAATATGCGCGTGCGGGCATCGAGATCGATCGACCAGCCCGGGAAGTGGAAATTTTCGAGCTAAATCTGGCTTCAGAGCACGCTGAATCAGCGTATCCAGCTATCAACATCGTAGTGAAATGCAGCAAAGGCACCTACATCCGCACCCTCGGCGAAGATATCGGAGCGGCACTCGGTTGTGGCGCCCACC
>JBQMQB010000040.1:0-3841 GCA_052172715.1 Giesbergeria sp.
GGAGCCGGGCTTTGGCACCCCGCAACAGATGGCCAACTGGTTGCAGAAAGAGTTGAGTTTTGCACCTTCGCAAGCGCCCCGAGTCAAATCCCAGCCGGCTAAGAAAATCATCTGGGCCGACCGCACGGTGCTGCAACCCGAGCGCTGGAGCATCAGCCTGACAAGTCCGCAACGGACGGTGAATGCCGAATATTTTGTTGGCAATCACTTCGTCCAACTGGATCAGGCCGATGCGACCCCGCTTGGTACGCTGATGCGGCTGCACAAGGCAACTGGAACTGGGGTTTTCTGGATCCTGCTGTCTGACACGGTTGCCGGGAGCCTGATGCTGCTCTCGCTCACTGGCTTGCTGCTGTGGTCGCAACTGCATACGGTGCGTACGCTCGCTGTGTTGACCAGTATCGGTGCGCTGCTGGCGGGTGTCTGGTGCGCGGTGTAGCGCGGGGAGTCTGGTTGGTTATGGGCTGCGACGCCGGGTGGCGTCGGCCAGGTTTTCAGATATTTACCTGAGCAGGCTATTTTGCCGCCAGGCTCAGCTGTGCCTGCGGGCTCCATTTGTCGTCCTGCGCAGCAGTCTTGGGCGCCGCCAGAAACAGCCGCTCGTCCGGCAGTTTTTGGGATGCCAGGTAGGCTTTGACTGCCTGCCCGCGCTGTGCAGCCAGCTCACTCGCCTGGCCTTCGGTAGCGGCGGGCAGGTGCGCCAGGATCAGGGCTTCCATTTCGGCCACGGTAAGGTCCTTGGCCATTCCCACCAGGTTGCGCGGCTTGGGCATGTCGGCGCGGGCGTAGACCTTTTTGAGCAGAGCGGGGTATTCGGTGTCCTGCACGGGGGCCTTGTCCTCGGGGTTGGCGCGGAGCTTTTCTGTGCGCACGAGCTGTAGCAGGCGCTCGCGTTGCATGGCTTCGCGTTCGCGCTGCAGGCTGGCGGTGCCGGTCACCGTCATCTTCAGTGCCGGGCGGTCGGCCAGCGCCTTGGCCACTTTGTCGAGCCCCTCTTGCGCCTGCGGCGAGAGCACCGCACTGCCGGGTGCAAATGCCACGCTGCTGAGTTCGTCGCCGCCCCCCAGCGCGCTGGCCAGCAGGCTGAAGGGCGCGGTGATGGCCTTGCCGACGAGGTTGACAATGACTTTGAAGATGACAGGGCCCAGGCGGAACTGCGGGTCGTTGAGTGAGCCGCTGATCGGCAGGTCCAGGTCGATTACACCGTGGCTGTCCGACAGCAGGGCCACTGCCAGTTTGACGGGCAGGCTGTTGGGGGCACCGGCCACGGCCTCGCCAAACGTGAGCTGGTGCAGCACCAGCTTGTTGCTGGCGGTGAGTTCGCCGCTGGGCAGTACCTTGTAGGTCACATCGAGGCTGAGCTTGCCGCGTTCGATGCCATGGCCGGCATATTTCACCGCGTAGGGCGAGAGTGGCGGCAGTTCGAGGTCGCGCACCTTGCCCTGTATGTCGAGCGCCAGGGGCTTGGCCAGGGGGTTGAGCTTGCCGGTGATTTCCAGCGAGGCCGAGCCCTCGGCCCGGCCGCGCAGCTCCAGGTCGGCAAGCACGGGCTCGCTGCCTGCGGGTTGTGACGAAAACGCGCTGAGCTTGCCGGTCAGCTCGGTGAGGTCGGCCGAGTAGTTGGGCTTGATGAAGTAGTCGGAGAACAGCACCTTGCCGTTGACCAGGCTTATCGGGCCGAACTGCAGCACTGGGGCCAGCGGGTCGGGAGCAGCCGCCTGGGCCACTGCGGGGGCGGCAGATGTGACCGGCGCCGGAGCGGTGGGTATGGGTGCTGCGGCTTCTGTTGTGGTCGGCAGGGCAGGTTGGCCCGGCGTTTTCACCAGCTGGTCTAGGTTAAAGCGGCCGGTCTCGTCGAGGGACAGGCGGGCGTAGAAGTCGGCCAGACTGGTTTCCTTGACTTCCACCCGCGGGGCGATACCCGGCGCCAGCGCCACGCTCAGGCCGCGCAATCCCAGGCTTTTCCAGGCCAGCAATTCTTCGCCCACTTGAGAGGCGGTCTTGGCTGTGGCAGCGCCGGTGCTGACGGCCCGCAGCTTGTCGATAGCGGCGTCGCCGCTCAGCGCCAGGGTGCTGCCGCGCTCGGACTGCGAGAACGCCAAGTCGCCGCGAAAACCGGCTTCGCCGTGCAGCAGTTCAATTGCCAACTGGTCGGCCAGGTAGCCGTCGAGTGCATGCAGGGGCAGGCCGCTGGTCTCCAGTCGGCCCTTCGTGGCCAGCGGCTGGGGGGTGAGCGTGCCGCGGTAGCTCAGTTTGCCCGCTTCACCCTTGCCAGAGCCCACGCGGGCAGACAGGGTCAGCGCTTCGGCTTGGCTGCCATTGGGGTTTAGTTTTTGCGCTTGCAGGCTAAGGTCGGCAAGTTTCAGGGCCACAGGGCGTGGCTGGGTATGGTCGGCAAAGTTGAAGTTGCCGCCCTCTACGCTGGCCTCGCCCAGCAGCACGCGCCAGGGCTGCGCTGGTGCAGCTGCGGGCGCGCTGGCGCTTGTGGCGTTGGCGGGTGCGGCTTTGAGCCAGCGTTCGAACATCCAGTGCCCGTCGGCGCTGCGCTCCACGGCGGTGCTGGGCTGGGTGATGGCCAGGCGTTCGATGTCCACCGCGTGGCCATCGAGCTCTACCTTGGCGCCGTCGAGGGCGATTTTGCCCACGCTGGCCAGCGTTGTTTTGCCTTGTTTGAGCGCGAGTTGGGTGAGCGCCAGGGGACCGGCGCCCAGCGTGAGGCCTGTACTGCCTGCCTTGCCCGTGGCCTCTGCGTCCCATTGCACGCTCATGTCGCCGCTGAGTTGGCCGGTAAGTGCTGGCTCCAATGTCTGGGCCAGATAGGGGGCAGCGAGCTGCAGCGCAATACCGTTGAGCGACAGTTTCACCTGCGCCATCTGATCGCTGGCCTCGCCTTCAAATGCCAGGGTGCCGGTCTGCAGGCCCAGCGTGCCGTGAAACGGGAAGGGTTTTTGGAACGGAAGCGCCAGATCACTCGCATCAAAGCTCAGCCCGGCCGCCTCCAGCGCGGCGGCGGGTTGCGTGGCCTGGTCGGTCCAGCGCACGGTACCCTCGCGCACGGCAATTTGCGCCACAGATACTGCCCAGACTGGCGCCTTGGGGGCGCCGACCTTGTCGCCGCCCGCCGCCTGGCTTGCGGTGGTGGTCGGCGGTGCAGAGGCCGCGGCCGCGCTCACTGGGCTGGCTGCAGCCTTGGCTGTGGCGCTGCTGGGTGTGGGAGCTGCCAGTTGCGCCAGATTGACCACGCCAGCGGCATTGCGCGTTGCGTTGACCACGGGGGCATCGAGCTCGACACGGCCAAGGCGCACCACATGCTCCAGCGGCCGGACGTCGGCGAGGGCAATGCTCAGACGGTCCCAGGCGAGCAGCGGTTGGCGCTCGCGGTCGGTAATTTGCACCTTGTGCGCCTGGGCCGTGCCGCTGAGCTTCACGGCGACCTCCGGGCTTTGCTCGAAGGCGATGGTCAGGTCCAGATCAAGCACCGCGCCTTCCAACCGCACGGGCAGGCTGGCGGGTAGGTAGGCAAGGTACGGGACCAGGTCCAGCCCCTGCCACTTCACTGCGGCTTCGCCCTTGCCGGTTTGCGTGAACGGCGTAGCCTGGGCTGTCGAGCTGAAGTGGCTGCTGCCCAGGTCGAACGACAGATGGGGTTCGACTTTGATTTCGCGCTGCGAGGGCAGGGTGCTGATAAAGGGCACTTGAAGCGTGAGCTTGCGCACCTCGTGGCTCTGGTTCGCCGTGCGGTCGGTGAAATCGATGGCACCCCCGTTCAGGCTCAGGTTGTAGAGGGCCAGGCGTGCCGGTCCTGTGTCAGGGGTGTCGGCGGGTGTGGCAAGCCGCTCCA
>JBQMQB010000040.1:3941-12024 GCA_052172715.1 Giesbergeria sp.
GCCAGGCGTGCCGGTCCTGTGTCAGGGGTGTCGGCGGGTGTGGCAAGCCGCTCCAAGATGTCGTCCACGTCGTAGTGGCCATCGCCCAGCAAGCCGAGCCGCAGGTGCGGTGCGTCGACCACCAGCGCGTCGACCACCGGGGCCAAGCGCAGCAGCGACTGCAGTTCGCCGTCGGCATAGATGCGCTCAATCTCCAGTTGCGGCGGTGCGCCATCGCTTCCGCCGATTACCAGCTTGTGCAACGTGACTTCCAGTGTCCAGGGCTTGAAGTCGATCTTGCCCACCGTGACCGTGCGCCCCAGTGCCTCGCTGGCCTTGCTCTGAAGCAGGCTCTTGGCAAGCGGCGGCACCAGCAGCCAGCTCAGCAGCCACAGCAGCAGCATGCTGAACACGGTCCACAGCGCGCGGCGGACCCAGCGGTGTTGAAAAAATGGAGGGAGTGCGGGCAAGGACATTGGGGGAGTCGGGTTGGTGTGGGTGCAGCGCCGCGTTCGCGCTCATTCGGCAATGCTGTGCACTACTCGGCGGGCGGTGACGCTATTTTTTTCGGATCTGGTGAGAGCGACACCTGGCGGCGTCCAGGCAGGGACGCTGGCGGTGGCAAGCGGCGCGTCCTGTCGAAAGATCTCTTCGGTCATGGGGCATGGTAGCGCGGGCCGCTAGGATGTGAGGATGCCTGCCGAACTCCCACACTCCCTACACCTACCCTCACATTTCTGGGCCGATTGGGGTACGGCCGACTTTGCGCGGCTTGCCGCATCGCCGCAGGTGAAGCATGCAGTCGCAGTGCTGCCCGTGGCGGCCACTGAGCAGCATGGCCCGCACCTGCCTGTGTCGGTGGACGCGGCGCTGCTGCAGGGCGTAGTTGAGGCGGCGCTGCCACATCTTGGCACCCAATTGCCTGTGCTGTTTCTGCCGCCGCAGAATTTGGGCTTGAGCCCGGAACACATTCGTTTTCGCGGCACGCTTACGTTGTCGCCTGCGACGCTGATCGCGCTGTGGACCGAAATCGGCGAGAGTGTGGCGCGCGCGGGCATCCGAAAGTTGCTGCTGTTCAACAGCCATGGTGGCCAGGTGAGCGTGATGGATATCGTCGCGCGCGAACTGCGCAGCCGCTTCGGGTTACTGGTCTACAGCGCGAGCTGGTTCAGCCTGCCGCTGCCCGCTGATGTGAGCGCACGCTTCTCGTCCGAGGAACACCGTTTTGGGATCCACGCAGGTGCGATTGAGACTTCCATGATGCTGCATCTGGCGCCGCAGACGGTGCATATGGAGCAGGCGCAAAATTTTCATTCCACTTCGCAAGAACGCGCGGCACGCTTCGCTTTGCTGGGCGATGGCAAGAGCGCGAAGCTTGGCTGGCAGATGCAGGACTACAACCCAGCAGGCGCTGTTGGCGATGCAGCGGCGGCTACGGCGGAGGATGGGCGTGCCGTGGTGGAAGCAGCAGGGGCCCGGCTTGCGCAACTGCTGCAGGAGCTATCCGATCTGCCGCTCACGACCCTGTGCGACACGCCGCAACTGGCGGCAACGCCGCAGGTGCCTGCGCAAACCTTGGTATCGGCCCCCGCCACCATCGCACGCCACGAGCAAGGCTATGCCGGCGATGTAGCGCCGCAGCAAGCTTGGGAATGGGTGCGCTCAGGCAAAGCGGTGCTGGTGGATGTGCGCAGCGATGCCGAGAGGGCCTGGGTGGGCGAAGTGCCGGGTGCGTTGCCTGTGGTGTGGAAGCAGTGGCCCGGCATGGTGCCGAACCCAGATTTCGATGCGCAATTGCTCACGGCTGTGGCGCCGGGCCAGCGTGTCTTGCTGCTGTGCCGCAGCGGGGTGCGCTCGATCGGCGCAGCGCAGCGCGCCACGCAACTGGGTCTGGAGGCCTGGAATGTGCTCGAAGGCTTTGAGGGCGACACCGACGCGCAGGCGCAGCGCAACCGCACAGGTGGCTGGCGCGCGCGCGGCCTGCCTTGGAGGCAGAGTTAATTACAGCGGCGGAATGCGCAGCTTTTGGCCGGGGTAGATCTTGTCGGGGTGCGTCAACATAGGCTTATTAGCTTCAAAAATTTTGGGGTACTTGTTGGCGTCGCCGTAGTACTTCTTGGCGATGGCTGAAAGCGTGTCGCCCCGCACCACGTCGTGGTACTGCGCTTCCGGTGCCGGGGCAGACACCGCCATGAGGTTGTTCACCTGCTTTACGCTGGCGACGTTGCCGCAGCACAGCGTGACCTTTTCAAGCGCTTCTTGTGACGGCGCCTGGCCGCTTACGTTGACGGTTCCCGTGGTGCCGTCGAAATCGACACGTACACCCTCGACACCGAGTTTCTGCGTGGCAATGTAGCCTTCGATGGCACGCGCCGCCTGCGCGTTGAGCGCATCAAGAGAAGGTTTTGCGGCAGGGTTGGCTGCTGCCTGCGTGGCTGCGGCTTCGACCTCTTTACCGCCGAACAGCTTTTCCCCGGCTTCCTTGATGAAACTGAAAAGGCCCATGGTGTGAACTCCTTTGTGTGGTGTAGATACGCGTGGTGTGGCGCAGGCAATGCGCAACCCATGCACCATACACCGGCGCGCAAATTGAGGGTGCTGGTGGGGTTCCCGGTGCGTGGGTGGCCACCAAACGGGTGATGTCTCGCATACGATTCGAACCTTATCTGAAACTCCGCATAATTCGCGCCATGACTTTTCTTGCGATCGACGTGGGCAACACCAGGCTGAAGTGGGCGCTGTATGAAACAGTGGCTCCAGGCGCCACACTGCTGGCCCAGGGTGCGGAATTTCTGGACCATGTTGAACGCCTGGCAGAAGGCGCTTGGGCCAAGCTGGCAGCGCCTACGCGCATGCTGGGTTGCGTGGTGGCGGGCGACGCCGTCAAGCGCCGTGTCGAAGAGCAAATGGAATTGTGGGACGTGACCCCGCAATGGGTGGTGGCCAGCGCGCAGGAGGCGGGCCTGACCAATGGCTACGACCACCCTACGCGCCTAGGCTGCGACCGTTGGGTGGCCATGATCGGCGCGCGCCACCGCATGCTGGCCCAAGGCCCCGCACGCCCGCTGGTGGTGGTGATGGTGGGCACGGCCGTGACCGTGGAGGCCATTGATGCGGAGGGCCGGTTCCTTGGCGGATTGATTTTGCCCGGCCACGGCATCATGCTGCGTGCGCTGGAATCGGGTACCGCCGGTCTGCATGTGCCCACTGGCGAAGTCTGCCTGTTCCCGACCAACACCAGTGACGCCCTGACCAGCGGCGGCACCTACGCCATTGCAGGCGCGGTAGAGCGCATGGTGCAGCACCTGATGGCCCATTGCGGCAGCGAGCCCGTCTGCATGATGGCGGGTGGCGCCGGTTGGAAAATGGCGCCCAGCATGGGGCGGACTTTCGAGCTGGTGGACAACTTGATTTTCGACGGTCTGCTGGAGATCGCCTCGCGCCGCTTTGCCGCCTGAGGCTGCCAGTCAGTCTTCGAGCTCTGCGCAGGCCAAATCTACGTCCAGCTGCTCCATGGCGTCCTCAGGCTTGGATGCGGCAGCCTTTTTGTACAAGGCTGTGGCTTCGGCCATCTTGCGATCGCCTTCAAGCATGACCAGTGCGTTGGCATACTCAATCATGGCAATGGCCGAATCAGGGTTCAAGCGCATGGCCTCCTGAAACAGTTTTAGCCCCTTGTCCTTCTTGGCGCCATAGGTCATGCTGCCAATCAGCGCGCCCACCTTGTCGATGACTTCGGCGTGGAATGCCCCCAGCGCAATATGCGCATCGGCATGGTCAGGGGACAGCACAATGGCCTTTTCAAGAGATTCCCGGATTTTGCTGCCAAGGCCCTGTGCCAGTGCTTTGGCTACGCTGATGCCCTGGCTGTAGCGGCCTAGTGCGTACGCGTTCCAGTACCAGGCGTTGGCGTTCTTGGGCTCGGCTTGGGTCTGGGCCTGTGCCTGTTCTGCAACCTGCATGAAGAGTTCGAGGCGTGTTCTTTCTTTTTTCTCAAGGTAATTGGCATAGACAGCCGTGGCCTTGTTGGCCGCCGTAATTCCCGCGCCACCGGCGGTCAGGCCCACTTGGGCCGCCTCCTGAAATTCGCCGTTGTGAAAGTGTGTCCAGGCTTTGAGCACCTGCGCGTCTTTGGGCAGCGGTTCGGCGTCGCCGATGTGCAGGCGCGCCCAGTGCTTTTTCAGTTGGGCTGCGTCGTAGTGGTACCGGCCAGCATGTGGGAAAGGGGTCCATTTCGCCATGGTTGTCTCCGTTAACGGCGGTTGCCAGATTTGTTTTCGTCTTCTGCGCCCCGGTAGGCCTCGACAAGAGCCAGCAAATGCAGGCGTTGCTCGGCTTGCAGGTACGGCATGAGCAGGTTGAGTACATGGTGCGCGCCGCGCAGCAGCGCCGCTTGTGCGCTTTCGGGTTCTAGCGCGCGGCGCGGATCGCGCACGTACTCGAAACTGAGCCAGTAGGTGAGCACCACCACCATGCTGGTAGATGTCGGGCCGACCTCGCGCACGTCGATGTGCAGCGCGCCAGCGCGCTCCATGCTGGAGAGTAGGCTGCGCACCGCGCGGGCCTTGTCTTCCAGCACCGTTTGAAAGTGCGTTTCCAGCATCCGGTTCTTGGAGAGCAGATCGTTCAGGTCGCGGTACAGGAAGCGGTACTGCCAGATCAGCTCGAACAGCGAGTGCATGAAGAACCAAGCGTCTTCGACGTTGCGCACCGAACCTGCCGCTGCCAGGAGTTCGCCGAGCGTGCGCTCGTAGCGCTCGAACAGCGAGTTGATCAGCTCTTCCTTGGCTGGGTAGTGGTAGTAAAGGTTGCCAGGGCTGATGCGCAACTCGGCCGAGATCAGCGTGGTCGAAACATTGGGTTCGCCAAACCGATTGAACAGTTCAAGCGTGACTTCGAGGATGCGTTCTGCGGTGCGCCGGGGTGCTTTTTTCACCATAAAGTTTGGACTGTTGCGGCGGGAGATTTGGGCAGTGTGAACGGCTTGTTTCAGCTACTCTAACCGACGCGTGGCATACCCATTTATGCTGCAGCGCAGCATGTTGATGTCCCGCAAAAGCTACGGCCACCGCACCCCTTGGAGTGCGGTGGCCGTAGCCTTCAGAACTGCGCAGTCAGGCTGCGCCCAGAATTAGGCGGCGCTGGCGCCGTCGTCAGTCTGCTCGGTGCGGATGGGTGCTTTAGGAAAAGGCGTGCGAGCGGTGCGCGGTGTGGCTGCGGCCTTCTTTGCCGGTGCTTTCGCAGCGACCTTTTTGACGGGGGCTTTGGCCGCAGTTTTCTTTGTAGCGGCTGGCTTTGCAGCTGGCTTTGCAGCTGGCTTTGCAGCTGGCTTTGCAGCTGGCTTTGCTGCGACCTTGGTCTTGCCTGCTGCGGGCACGGTCTTGCCCAGGCTCTTGGCCAGTGCGTCGATGCGCGCGTTCAGCACGTCCAAATCACGCGAAGACGGAACGCCCAACTTGGCGAGTGACTTGGCAACCCGGTCTTCAAAGATGTTTTCCAGCTTGTCCCACTGACCGGCAGCGCGCGAACCGATGTCGCTGGCCATGTTGGTGACGCGGCTGGTGGCCTCGGAGATTTTTTCTTCCGCAGCAGACTGCGTCTTGCGCTGCATTGAAAGGCCTTCTTTGACCAGCGCCTCGAAAACCTTGGTGCCTTCTTCTTGCGCCTTGGAAAATGCACCCAGACCAGCGAGCCAGATTTGCTGTGCTGATTCTTTTACCGTGCCTGCGAGTTGTGCGCCGTTTTTCTTCTTGTCGTTGCTGATTTTTTGCAGTTTCTTGACCATGGTTGCTCCAAAGGGTTGACGGGGTGCCGCAGCAATATGCCTAGGCGATGTAGCCAATGTACGCGTGGTGGCGGCAAAGGTGTAGGTGCACGCTCCTAAAAACCTAGACTGATCGCTCCAGTACTGGCGCGGGTTTTCGCTGAACGGGCTCGCTCCGCGCTGCGCAAGAATGGAGGCCTTCGCAAATGGAGGCTTTCATGCAGTATTTCGTTACGGGTGCAACAGGTTTCATCGGGCGCCGCCTGGTCAAGAAGCTGCTGGCGCGCAAGGGCTCGGTGGTGTACTTTCTGTTGCGCCGCGAGAGTGAGAACAAGGTCGCCGAGCTGCGCAGCTACTGGGGCGTAGGCCCAGCGCGCGCTGTGCCAGTGTTCGGTGATCTCAAAGCTAAGCGTTTGGGTGTGACCGCAGACGACGTCAAGCGCCTCAAGGGCCAGATCGACCACTTTCACCACCTCGCGGCGGTGTACGACCTGTCTGCCGACGAAGAAAGCCAGGTCGCTGTCAACATCGACGGCACACGGCACACGGTGGAGTTCGCCAAGGCCATTGACGCCGGGCACTTTCACCTCGTCTCTTCCATCGCTGCGGCCGGCCTGTACGAAGGCGTGTTTCGCGAAGACATGTTCGAGGAGGCCGAGGGGCTCGATCACCCGTACTTCCGCACCAAGCACGAGAGCGAAAAAATCGTCCGCGAAGACTGCAAGCTGCCCTGGACGGTGTACCGCCCCGCCATGGTGGTCGGCGACAGCAAGACTGGCGAGATGGACAAGATCGACGGCCCCTACTACTTCTTCAAGCTGATCCAGCGCATCCGCCAGATCCTGCCGCCCTGGATGCCTTCCGTCGGCCTGGAAGGTGGCCGCGTGAACATCGTGCCGGTGGACTACGTGGTCGATGCGCTGGATGCCATCAGCCACCAAGAGGGCATCGCCAAGCGTTGCTTTCACTTGGTGGACCCGGTCGGATATCGCGTGGGCGATGTGCTCGACATCTTCAGCCGCGCTGCGCATGCGCCCCGCATGAATTTGTTTGTGAACGCGGCGCTGCTCGGTTTTTTACCGCGCTCCATCAAGAAAACACTGATGGCGATGGCGCCAGTGCGCCGCGTGCGTGATGCAGTGCTTAAGGATCTGGGTCTGCCCGAGGACATGCTCACTTTCGTCAATTTCCCCACACGCTTTGACAACCGTGAGGCGCAGGCCGCCCTCAAGGGCACAGGCGTCGTCTGCCCCAACTTGCACGACTACGCCTGGCGGCTGTGGGACTACTGGGAGCGCCACCTCGACCCTGAGCTGTTCATCGACCGCACCCTCAAAGGCACGGTGACCGGCAAGGTGGTGCTGGTGACGGGCGGCAGCTCGGGCATTGGTCTGGCGGCCGCGCACAAGTTTGCCGAAGCCGGTGCCACCACGCTCATCTGCGGGCGCGACCAGGCCAAGCTCGATGAGGCCTGCGCCGAAGCCGAGGCGCGCGGCAATCGTTTCATCGCCTACGCGGTAGACATTGCCGACATGCAGGACTGCGACCGTTTCATCGCCGAGGTGGTGGCCGAGCATGGTGGCGTGGACTTCCTTATCAACAACGCCGGCCGCTCCATCCGCCGCGCCGTGGAGTCGAGCTACGACCGCTTCCACGACTACGAGCGCACCATGCAGCTGAACTACTTCGGATGTCTGCGCGTCACCATGGGCTTGCTGCCCGGCATGACGGCCAAGCGCAAAGGCCATGTGGTCAACATCAGCTCGATTGGCGTGCTGACGAACGCGCCGCGTTTCTCAGCTTACGTGGCCAGCAAGGCGGCGCTGGACGCGTGGACGCGCTGCGCATCGAGTGAGTTCGCTGACCAGGGGATCACCTTCACCACCATCAACATGCCTTTGGTGCGCACGCCGATGATTGCGCCCACGCAGATCTACAACAACGTGCCCACATTGGAGCCAGAGGAAGCGGCCGACATGATCGCCCAGGCTTGCATCTTCAAGCCGGTGCGCATTGCCACGCGCCTGGGCATCGTCGGCGAGGTGATGCACGCGCTGTTGCCGCGGGTGGCGCAGATTGGCATGAACACGAGCTTTCGCATGTTCCCGGATTCGGGCGCTGCCAAGGGTGACAAGGGCGCCAAGCCTCAGCTTTCGGCCGAGGCGGTGGCATTGCAGCAAATGATGCGCGGCATCCACTTCTGAGGCGCGGGGTCTGGATGCTGCGGGAGGCAGGGATAATCGGCGCCATCTTTCCTTGCCTACCCGCACACCATGATTCTCGTCACCGGCGGCGCCGGCTTTATCGGCGCCAACTTCGTGCTCGACTGGCTTGCAGCCA
>JBQMQB010000041.1:0-11959 GCA_052172715.1 Giesbergeria sp.
GCTCGGGCGTCGTCCCCGCTGCCCTCAATCGCCAGCACCTTGCCCTCGCCAAATTTGGCGTGGAACACCTTCTTACCAGCCGACAAGCCATGGGAAGGCGTCGCTTTCTGCGGCGGCACAGGCGGGCTTGCGAAACGCTCCGAATTTAAGCCAAATTGGCCTCTATCGCCCGTTTTATAAGCGCCACCAGCTCCTGAAAATGGAGCAAGCTTGCCAAAAGCAGATTGCTTGGGGGTGATCCACTTGAGCGCGGACTCGGGAAGTTCGTCAAAAAAGCGGCTCCGCAGGTTGTAGCGCGTCTGGCCGTGCAGCATGCGTGTTTGCGAATGGCTCAGGTACAGGCGCTTTCTCGCGCGGGTGATGGCGACGTACACCAGGCGGCGTTCTTCCTCAATGCCGCCCTGCTCGGAGAGTGCGTTCTCGTGCGGGCACAAACCTTCTTCCAGGCCACCGATAAAGACGACGTCGAACTCCAAGCCCTTGCTGGCGTGCACGGTCATGAGCTGCACAGCATCTTGCCCCGCTTGCGCCTGGTTGTCGCCGGCCTCCAACGCAGCGTGGGTGAGGAAGGCGCCGAGCGGGGAGAGGGTTTCGCCGGTGTCCTGGTCCACACCCGGCGGGCCCGAGAGGGGTGCGCCCAGCAGCGGTGCGCTCAGATCCAGGCCTTCGCTAGCGGGGCTTTGCGTGAGCGGCTGGCCGTGTTCGTCGAGCGGCAGGGCGACAGCGTCGCGGCCAAAACCCTCCAGCATGACGAAGCTCTCGGCGGCGTTGACGAGCTCTTCCAGGTTTTCGACGCGGTCCTGGCCGTCGCGCTCGGCGCGGTAGTGCTCCAGCAGGCCGCTCGATTCGAGCATCTGCTCGATGATGGCGCGAAGCGGCTGGCCCTGCGTCTGCTCGCGCAGCACGTCGATTTGCGCGACAAAGGCGGTGAGATTTGAGCCTGCCTTGCCAGTCATGGTGCTGACGGCGTCGTGCAGCGAGCAGCCGACGCTTTTCCCAGCGTCCTGCAGCAACTCAAGGCTGCGCGCGCCAATGCCGCGCGGCGGGAAGTTCACCACGCGCAGGAAGCTGGTGTCGTCCTGCGGGTTCTCCAGCAGGCGCAGGTAGGCCAGCGCGTGCTTGATTTCGGCGCGCTCGAAGAAGCGCAGGCCGCCGTACACCCGGTAGGGTACCGAGGCGTTGAAGAGCGCGGTTTCAATCACCCGGCTTTGCGCGTTGCTGCGGTACAGGATGGCGACCTCTTGGCGCGCCACGCCGTCGTTTCGCACCAGTTGGCGGATTTCATCGACCATCCACTGGGCTTCCTGCAAGTCGCTCGCCGCCTCGTACACACGCACGGGCTCGCCGGGGCCTTGTTCGGTGCGCAGGTTCTTTCCTAGGCGCTTGCTGTTGTGGCTGATGAGCTGGTTGGCGCTGTCTAGGATGTTGCTGTAGCTGCGGTAGTTTTGCTCAAGCTTGATCTGCCGCTCGACATGGAATTCGCGCACAAAGTCCTGCATGTTGCCCACGCGTGCCCCGCGAAAGGCGTAGATGCTCTGGTCGTCGTCGCCCACGGCGATCACGCTGCCGTGCGGCTCGAAGTGGCCCGCCACCTCGTCGCCCGCCAACTGCTTGAGCCAGGCGTATTGCAGCTTGTTGGTGTCCTGAAACTCATCGACCAGAATGTGCGCGAAGCGGTGCTGGTAGTGCGCGCGGATCGGGTCGTTGTCCCTCAGCAGCTCGAAGCTGCGCAGCATCAGCTCGCCAAAATCGACCACCCCTTCGCGCTGGCACTGCTCTTCGTACAGCTGGTAGATCTCGACCTTTTTGCGCGCGTCGCTGTCGTGGGTGGGCACGTCGCCTGGGCGCATGCCCTCTTCCTTGCAGCCGGCGATGAAGTACAGCAGCTGCTTGGGAACAAAGCGTTCGGTGTCCACGTTGAACTGCTTGCACAGCCGCTTGATGGCCGAGAGCTGGTCTTGCGTGTCCAGAATTTGGAACGCTTGCGGCAGACCGGCTGCCTTGTGGTGCGCACGCAGCAAGCGGTTGCACAGGCCGTGGAAGGTGCCAATCCACATGCCGCGCACGTTCACCGGCAGCATGGCCGAGAGGCGGGCGACCATCTCTTTGGCAGCCTTGTTGGTAAACGTCACGGCCAGAATGCCGCCGGGCGTGGCCAGGCCGTTTTGCAGCAGCCAGGCGATGCGCGTGGTGAGCACGCGCGTCTTACCCGAGCCCGCACCGGCCAAGATGAGCGCATGGCCAGCAGGCAACGTGACGGCGGCGAGCTGCTCGGGGTTGAGGTTGGCCAGCAACGGTGAGGGCGCAGAGGACTGCGCAAGGGAAGCGGCGCCCTGCGGCGCACGCGAAACCGAGTCTTGTGGGAACATGCGCCGATTGTAGAAAGCGAGCGCCCGTCATGAAGTATTCCTCCGCTGCCCTGCCCCTGCTGCTGGTCCTGCATCTGCCCCTCGCCTTCGCTCAAAACGCGTGCAACAGCGACGGCGCCCCCGCACCACAGGCGTTGTACGAGCGTTTTATCAGCGCCGATTGCGCCGACTGCTGGAGCAACGCAACCTTTGCGCCTGGCGCGAGTGCCGCGGTGCTCGATTGGATCGCGCCGGGACGCGAGGGCGACGAGGCGCCACTGTCTGCTGCCGCGCGTACCGACGCCCTCACGCGCCTTGAAGCCCTTGGCCGCAAGCCACCTGCGGCAACCGACGTCAATGTCGCCACACTGGCACAGCGCCTGCCCGGGCGCTTGCGCGTGTCTTTCGGCCCAGCGGTAAGCGACTACGTAGGCACCTCTGTGAGCTACCTCGGCGCCCTGCCAACAAGCGCGTCCGATACCACTGGCGAATGGACGGTGTGGCTGGCGCTTGTCGAGCAGATCCCGGCGGGTGAGCAAGGCACACCGGTGCGCAGAAATTTGGTTCGAAACCTGTACTCTCGCACATGGGGCATGCGCGAAGTGCTATTAAAAAAAGAGCTTACTAATCTACCAAGCACGACCCGTTGGATCGAGCGCCGCTCCATGGAGATTGCACCCAGCACCAACCCAGACCGCCTTGCGGTCGTCGGCTGGATGGAGGATGGCAGTGGCCAAGTGGTGGCCACCGCGCAGACCGAGTGCCCCTCTGCAAAACCCTGAGAATTCGTGCGCTAAGCGTCCCCCGATGTCGCGTCGGTACAATCAACCACCGGGCCCAAGTTTCTTGCCGCCCGGTTTTTTTGTGCCCGCGCAAGCGGGGTTCGGGCTGCCTCACTAGCAGGCGCCTCGCAAAAACCGGAGCCAAGCCAAGCGCCCACCGCAGAGCAGCGTTTGCGTCTGCGTCCTTCTAAGGAGCTTGGAATCGCCATGGAAATCTTCGACTACGACAACGTGCTGCTACTTCCCCGTAAGTGCCGCGTGCAAAGCCGCGCCGAATGCGACGCGGGCGTGGAGCTGGGCGGGCGGCACTTTCGACTGCCGGTGGTACCGGCAAACATGAAAACTGTGGTGAACGAATCCATCTGTGAATGGATGGCCAAGAGCGGCTACTTCTACGTGATGCACCGCTTCGACTTCGACAACCTGCAATTCGTGCGGGGCATGACCGAGCGCGGCGTGTACGCGTCCATCTCGTTGGGCGTCAAAGAGCCGGACTACAACACCGTGGCCCGGTTGGTGGCCGAGGGCCTGTCGCCCGAGTACATCACCATCGACATCGCGCACGGCCACGCGGACACGGTGCACGCGATGATCACGCACCTGAAAGAAAAGCTTCCACGCGCCTTCGTCATTGCCGGCAACGTCGCCACGCCCGAGGCGGTGATCGATCTGGAAAACTGGGGCGCGGACGCGACCAAGGTGGGCGTGGGGCCGGGGAAAGTCTGCATCACCAAGCTCAAGACTGGCTTTGGCACGGGTGGCTGGCAGCTCTCGGCGCTCAAGTGGTGCGCCCGCGTGGCGACCAAGCCCATCATTGCAGACGGCGGCATCCGCAGCCACGGCGACATCGCCAAGAGCGTGCGCTTTGGCGCCAGCATGGTCATGATCGGCTCACTTTTTGCCGGGCACGAAGAATCGCCCGGCAAGACGGTCGAGGTAGACGGCCAACTCTTCAAGGAGTACTACGGCTCGGCCAGCGACTTCAACAAGGGCGAATACCGGCACGTAGAAGGCAAACGCATCTTGGAGCCCATCAAAGGCACACTGGCCGATACGCTGACCGAGATGGAGCAGGACGTGCAAAGCTCCATCAGCTATTCGGGCGGCACCAAGCTCATGGACATCCGCAAAGTTAACTACGTCATTCTTGGCGGGGACAACGCAGGTGAGCACCTTCTGATGTAAGTTAGCGCTTGCCTTTTAAGGATTACGCGCCCCGGACGCAAAACTGTTTGAACGGTGCGAAGTGCTACTGAAAGCCAGATGACAGGCTGCCAACGCGAAAGCGCAACATGATGGCGAATCCATAGCCCTCACCCGAAGGATGCCCATGCTTCCACCCTCGCGCTCACGCATCGCCCTGCTCGGCGTCGGACTCATGGGGTTGCGCGTCGGGCGCCGCCTGCTACAGGCGGGCCACCCGGTATTCGCCTGGAATCGCACCTCATCCAAAGCCGAACTGTTGGCACGAGATGGCGCTACAACCTGCAACTCGCCCGCAGAAGCCACCGCCCAGGCCGACATCACCATCAGCCTGCTTGAGAACGGACCCGTTGTAGGCGACGTTTTGTTTGCCCAGGGCGCCGCCAAAGGCATGGCACGGGGCAGTCTTTTCATCGACATGGCGTCCATTCAGCCGCGCGAGGCGCGCGACCATGCTGCGCGCTTAGATGAACTCGGAGTAGCCCACCTCGACGCCCCCGTTTCGGGTGGCACTGTGGGCGCACAAGCCGGCACCCTGGCCATCATGGTCGGCGGCAAGCTGGCAGATTTCGAACGTGCACGAGAAGTTTTTGAGGCACTGGGCCGGGCCACTCTGGTCGGCCCACACGGTGCAGGCCAACTGGCCAAGCTGGCCAACCAAATGATCGTCGGCATCACCATTGGCGCAGTGGCCGAAGCCCTGCTGTTTGCCGCCAAGGGCGGCGCCGACATGGCCAAGGTGCGCGAGGCCATTGGTGGCGGCTTTGCCGACAGCCGCATCTTGCAACTGCACGGCGCGCGCATGGTAGAGCGCGATTTCGCACCACGAGGCAGCATGAACACCCAGCTCAAGGATTTGCGCAACGTGCTCGCCACCGCCCAGGAGATCGGTTTCGACGCCCCCGTCACAGCCCTGTTCGAAGCCCTGTACGCGCAGAGCGTGGAGCATGGCCTGGGTGAACTCGACCACAGCGGCCTGTTCGTGGAAATGGCCAGCCGCAACGCCATGCAATAGTTCGTCAATCGACGAGAAGACCCTGGTTTTCTGTATATAATTTTGTTCTCTGCTTTCGGGCAGAAACGTTTTTAAAGTGGGTTCTTAGCTCAGTTGGTAGAGCAGCGGACTCTTAATCCGTAGGTCGAGTGTTCGAGCCACTCAGGACCCACCACTTTATTCAAGGACTTAGCCGCGAGGCTAGGTCCTTTTGTTTTTCTGAACGTGACGAATTCGTCACCAGCCTGTCTCCGTCGTTGGCACGCATCCAGTCGGTGCGTAACTCAGGCACGGACAATTGCGCTGATCCTTCCTTTGCGTCGCAGTCGACCGTCTCGCTGTGCGTTCAGTCCAAGACATTCCCATCTTTTCTTTTGCTGTCTGCTAGCTGACGCAAACCACACGCTGCACGTGGGACGCCGAGCGAAATTGTGCAGCTGTCTCCATAATCATCCACAGCACGCCCATTCAGGCACGCACTTGCTCCTATTTCCTCATGAATCCAAACGCCGACACCCTGTGGCGCGCACCGCGCTGGGCTCTGGCCGTGCTGCTGGCCCTGCTGGGCATGCTCGGGCCGTTCTCGATCGACACCTACCTGCCGGCGTTCTCCGGCATCGCCACGGCACTGGGCGCGACGCCGGTGGAAATGCAGCAGACCCTGTCGGCTTACCTGTTCGGCTTCGCCTTCATGAACCTGTTTCACGGCGCACTGGCCGACAGTTTTGGCAGACGTCCAGTGGTGCTGTGGGGAATCGCCATGTTCACCCTGGCATCGGCTGGCTGCGCACTGTCACAAACCATCGGACAACTGGTGTTCTTTCGTGCCTTGCAGGGGCTATCGACAGGCGCAGGCATCGTGGTCTCGCGGGCGGTGATTCGCGACATGTTTCCGCCGGCGCAGGCACAGAAGGTGATGAGCCAAGTCACCATTTATTTCGGCGCAGCGCCCGCCATTGCACCCATCGTCGGCGGCTGGCTGCTGGTACATACCGGCTGGCACAGCATTTTTTGGTTTCTCACACTGGTGGGTGTGGCACTCTGGCTGGCCAATTACCGCCTGTTGCCAGAAACACTGCACCACGAGCACAAGCAGCCGTTCAACGTGAAGCACCTGATGCGGGGCTACTGGGAGTTGGGAGCCAGTCCGCGCTTTTTGCTGCTGGCGCTCGCCAGTGGTGTGCCGTTCAATGGCATGTTTCTCTACATACTGGGGGCGCCCGCATTTCTGGGCCAGCACCTGGGGCTAGCGCCCACAGAGTTCTTCTGGTTCTTCATCCTGAGCATTTCAGGGATCATGTCAGGCGCCTGGCTAAGCGGTCGGCTGGCGGGCAAGATTGCGCCCAAGCGCCAGATTCACCACGGCTTCGTCATCATGCTGGTGACCTCATCGCTCAACCTGCTGGCCAACCTCTTTTTCCCGGCGCACGTCTCCTGGGCGCTGATTCCCATTGCCGTGTTTGCCTTTGGTTGGGCGCTGATGGTGCCGGTGGTGACTTTGCTGGTGCTCGATTTGTACCCGGCGCGGCGCGGCATGGCATCGTCTCTGCAGGCTTTTATAGGCTCGGTGGCCAATGGTGCAGTGGCCGGGGTGCTGGTGCCGCTGGTGATGCATTCCACCGTGTTGATGGCGCTGAGCTCGCTGCTGATGATGGGGATCGGGCTCGCGGCCTGGATCTACTTGCACCACCGCTGGCCCGAGATCGGGCGCAGCGCCAGCGTGAGCTAAAGGCGGTACGCGGCGCCGGTCAGCGGCGTCCGCGGCGGTCGGCCTGGTGCTCTTCGTAGTAGCGCGCTTTTTCCTCATACATGGCCTGGTCGGCTTTGTGCAGCGTCGCCTCCACCTGGTCACCGCTGGTACAGCTGGCCACCCCAATTGCCAGACTCAGCGGATGTCCGGAGTAAAACTGGTTGTTCATTTCCACCACTGACGCAAGGCGCTCAACCAGGGCATATGCGCCGCGCTCGTCTGTCCCTGGCAACAGCACCGTGAATTCATCACCGCCGATGCGCGCAGCGCAGGCCGCAGCGTCCACCGTCTTGGCCAGCACCTCTCCCACGCGGCGCAAGAGCGCGTCGCCTGCGGCATGGCCCTGTTCGTCGTTGACGACCTTGAGTCCGTTGAGGTCAATGGTGATCACACTCAGCGGCCATGGACCTTTTCGGGTGATGCGGTTGAGCTCTTCCATATAGAACGCGCGGTTGCGCAACTGCGTGAGCACGTCGTGCTTGCCCAGGTATTCCAGGTAGGCCTCGGCTTTCTTGCGTGCGGTGATGTCCACCAGAGAGAGCAGCACCAGGCCCCAATCGTCACGGTGCCCGTCGAGCACCGAGAACTGCATGTGGATGTGCACTGCATCGCCCGAGAGAGCGTAGTTCACGACCTCGCGGTGCTGCGTGAGCTTGCCGTCCCAAAGGTCCTGCAGTTGGTCGGAAAACGACTCCTCCATTTCGTCGCGGAATACGCGTCCAAGATTGTTGAGCAGAGTCCCCTTGTCCGCCGCACCAAACATGTCCAGCGTTTGCTGGTTCACGTCGATGACGCGAATCTCCTGCATACAACGCGAGACAAATTCCGGGTGCACTTTGAGGAAGGTTTTGAAGTCGCGTATGCCCTGCGCACGCACGTCGTCGAGCAGGCGCTTGACGGCGCTGAAATCCTCGACCCAAAGCGATACCGGCGAATGCTCGAACAGGTCACGCGCATAAACTTCGCTCTTTTGCAGGCGCTGCGTGGCTTGTGCCTGCTCGGTGATGTCTTCAAGAGAAATCAGCACACGACTCCAGGTGGCTTCGTGGCCGGGCAAGATGCGGGCGTGCACGACCACATCCAACCGCCGACCATCGAGCGCGTAGTTCACCGTCTGGTTGTCAAAGCCTTCTGCGCCCGACCACAGCTGGACCAGTTCGTCTGCCACCCGTTCGTGCATGTCGTCCCTGAAGACGCGGTCAAGTTGCGCAAAAAGCTGTTCTGCACTGTCGGCTGCCACAAGGCTCAACGTCCGTTGATTGACGCGCAGCACTTTGAGGCTTGCTGTGCACTGGCGAAGTCTCTGCGGGTCGGCGTTCAAATGGGCGCGCAGGTCGGTCACGCCTTCTGCGCGCCAGCCATCGAACAGCAGCTTTAAGGCACTGAAGTCTTCCAGCCAGAGCGAGACCGGCGCCAGCTCAAACATGTGCTCGAAATCGGTGTCGATAGTAGGGGTGGACTGCACGGTAGAAGCTCCTCTGCTCTCCATTATTGACGCGATCAAGGGGGCTTTTGCACCCCCAGACGGCAAAAGGCCGACTCCTTGCGGAGCCGGCCTTTAGATTTCGTGAGGAAAACGATCAGCGCGCTGGGCGTGCCGGGCGCTTGCGCGCATCGTGTGGCACGAAGGACTTGCCTGCCGGGGCGCCTGGCTTGGCAAACGCGGGCTTGCGTGGGGCGAAATCGCCGCGCGGTGCACCTGCGTCGCCCCGTGGCGCGCCATAGTTGCCCCGACCGGGTTCAGCAAAGCCACCACGGGCACCATCGCCAAAGCCGGGTTTGCGGCCAAAGCCTTCGCCATCGCGGCGCGGCGCGAACGAGCGGCCTTCCGGCGCGCCTTGCACGCGCTGACGGTCGTTAAAGCCACCACGCCCGTCGCTGCGCGAAGCGCCCGCGTAACCGCGGTCACGCGAAGGTTGCTCACGCCCACCACGGCCACCGAAACCGCCTTGCGGTGGGCGCGGCGCCGAAGCAGGGAACCGCTGGGTCGGCTCCAGGCCTGGAATGACTTCGTTCTTGATCTGCTGGTGCGTGTAGCCTTCGATATCGAAGATCTTGCGACGGTCACGGAACTCAGCAAAAGTGATGGCGAGACCATCGCGCCCGGCACGGCCTGTGCGGCCGATGCGGTGGGTGTAGTCCTCAGCCTTCATGGGCAGGCCAAAGTTGAACACGTGGGTCACGGTGGGCACGTCGATACCGCGGGCTGCCACGTCGGTTGCGACCAAAATCTGAACTTGGCCTTGGCGCAAGGCCATCAGGCGGCGATTGCGCAAACCTTGGCTCAGCGCACCGTGCAGGGCGACCGCGCTGAAACCTTCTTGCTGCAGGTCGGCAGCGAGGCCGTCGCACTCAATTTGCGTGCTGGCAAATACGATGGCTTGGTTGATGGTGGTGTCGCGCAGCCAATGGTCAAGCATCTTGCGCTTGTGCTGCATGTTGTCGGCCCAGTACAGGATCTGCTTGATGTTCGAGTGCTTTTCCTGCGGCGTATCGATCTGGATCTTCTGCACCGAGGAGCCACCGTCGTGCATCACGCGCATGGCGAGTTGCTGAATGCGCGGCGCGAAAGTGGCGCTGAACATCATGGTCTGTTTGCGCTGGCTGGTGAGTTGGTTGATCTCAGCCAGGTCGTCCGAAAAGCCCAGGTCAAGCATGCGGTCGGCTTCGTCGACCACCAAGAACTGCACCTTGTCGAGTTTGATTTGCATCGAGCGCTGCAGATCGAGCAGACGGCCGGGCGTAGCGACCACTAAGTCGGCGTTTTGCAGCTTGGCAATCTGCAACTGGTAGGGCATACCACCCACCACGTTGGCCACGCGCAGACCGCGGGCGTGCTTGACGAGGTCGATAGCGTCGTGCGCCACCTGCTGCGCCAGTTCACGCGTGGGGCAGACGATCAGCGCGCCGGGAACGGCAGGCTTGAAATTGCGCGTATTGGTGGGATCCTTGCGCTTGGCGCGCTTGGGCGTCGTTTCGCCGCGGGCGGCGGCTTCAGCGCAAGCCTGCTCATATTCGGCTCGCGCTTGCTCTGCTTCCTCGGCCTGCTGGCGCAGCAAGGTGTTGAGCACCGGCAGCAAGAAGGCCGCGGTCTTGCCGCTGCCCGTTTGGCTGGACACCATCAGGTCGATGTAGCGGCCGCCTTGTGCTTGCGTACCCATGGCAAGGGGAATCACCTTGAGCTGCACGGCGGTGGGCTGGGTGTAACCCAGATCGGCGACTGCGGCTACGAGTTCAGGCGCCAGGCCCAGCTCGACAAAACCGTTGGGCTCAGCGGTCACTTCCACAGCAGGTACGCTAGCTTCAGGAGCGGAAATAGAAATGGATTCGGCAGGCGCAAAGTCGCCCTGCACTTCAAAAGTGTCGGTCATGATTTTTCTCTCACGCAAGCCACCGGAGCAGGCGCTCCGGGCAGCTTCGTCAATGGTTAAAAAACATCAACCATCAAACGAAACCTGCAGGGGCGTCGCGCCGCTGCGGCTGGGCTGTTACTGCGAAAGCACTGTGGCCTGAAATGGCCAGGGCGCTCGCGGACCCGGTGTGTGAAGGGAGATGCACAAACTACACCAATATTGGTGCAGCCATCGATTATGGCATGACTTCGGGTTTTCCCGCAAGTGCTTCGATCGCAAAGAGCTGTTCGCGGTAGTGCGCCAGCTCGTCAATGGATTCAAGCACGTCGGCAAGCGCGGTGTGCTTTTGCGCCTTCTTGAAGCTGCTGTAGGCCTCTGGCTTCCACCGCTTGGCCAGTTCCTTGAGCGTGCTCACGTCCACATTGCGGTAGTGCAAAAAGGCTTCGAGCTTGGGCATGTAGCGCGCCAGAAAGCGCCGGTCCTGGCCGATGCTGTTGCCGCACAGCGGCACAGCACCCTTGGGGGCATACCGCTTGATGAACGCCAGCACCTGGGCTTCGGCCTCGGCCTCGGTCAGCGTGGACGCACGCACCTTTTCGATCAGGCCGCTGCGACCGTGCGTGCCTTTGTTCCAAGCATCCATAGCGCCCAGCAATTCGTCACTCTGGTGCACCACCAGCACCGGCCCCTCGATGCGCGGCGTAAGCTGCGGGCCAGTGACGACGACGGCAATTTCAATGATGCGTTCCTTTTCTGGATCGAGCCCGGTCATTTCGCAATCGAGCCAGACCAGGTTTTGGGCAGAGCGGCCCAGATCGGGCGCCTCGGTGGGTTGGGAAACAGGTGTTTCAGACATGGTGGGATTGTCGCGCACCAAGGCGGCGGCGAATGCGAGCGCGTTGCCCTAAACTCACGCGACATGCCCGTTACCGAAGCCCCTCTTTTCCCGCCCTCCCTGTTGCTGACCATCGCCTTTGCCGCCGCGCTTGCGGGCGGTTTTGTACTCAAGCTGTGGCTCGCGGGGCGGCAACTGCGCCACGTGGCGCGTGGCCGCTCTGAAGTGCCGCCGACATTTGCCAGCCGCATTCCCCTAGCGGCGCACCAGAAAGCGGCCGACTACACCATGGCCAAGCTGCGTTTCGGCACGCTGGAAGCTGCGCTTGGCGCGGCAGTCCTGCTCGGCTGGACCTTGCTTGGCGGGCTCAATGCACTGAACCAGGCGCTGCTTGACGCACTCGGGGGCGGCATGCTGCAGCAACTTGCCCTACTGGCGTGCTTTGCCTTGATCGGCGGTCTCATCGATTTGCCGGCCACTCTCTACCAGACCTTTGTCCTGGAGCACCGCTTTGGGTTCAACCAGACCACGCTGCGGCTGTGGCTCAGCGACCTGGTGAAGTCCACTTTTTTCGGCGTGCTCATAGGCCTGCCGATCGTCGCTGCCATCCTGTGGCTGATGGGGTCTTCCGGCAACCTATGGTGGCTGTGGGCCTGGGCGCTGTGGACCGCTTTCAATTTGCTCCTAATGTGGG
>JBQMQB010000042.1:0-11647 GCA_052172715.1 Giesbergeria sp.
CGGTTCTTTTCGGTGTCGAACTTGAGGATCTTGGCGGTGATTTCTTGACCGGCCGTGACCACCTCGGAGGGGTGGCGAACACGGCGCCATGCCATGTCGGTGATGTGCAGCAGGCCGTCGATACCGCCCAGGTCCACGAACGCGCCGTATTCGGTGATGTTCTTGACCACGCCTTGGACAATGGAGCCTTCTTTCAAGGTTTCCATCAGCTTGGCGCGCTCTTCGCCCATCGAGGCTTCCACCACAGCGCGGCGGGAGAGCACCACGTTGTTGCGCTTGCGGTCGAGCTTAATGACCTTGAATTCGAGCGTCTTGTTTTCGTAAGGCGTCAGGTCCTTGACGGGGCGCGTGTCGATCAGCGAGCCGGGCAGGAAGGCGCGGATGCCATTGACCAGCACGGTGAGGCCGCCCTTGACTTTGCCGCTGGTGGTGCCGATGACGAATTCGCCGGATTCCAGGGCTTTTTCCAGGCTCATCCACGAAGCCAGGCGCTTGGCCGTGTCGCGCGACAGGATGGTGTCGCCGTAGCCGTTTTCGATGGAGCCGATGGCGACCGACACAAAGTCGCCCACCTGTACTTCGACTTCGCCCTTGTCGTTCTTGAACTCTTCCAGCGGCACGTAGGCTTCAGACTTGAGGCCAGCGTTGACCACGACGAAGCTGTGTTCCACGCGCACGACTTCGGCGGTGATAACTTCGCCTGGGCGCATTTCGGTGCGTTGCAGGGATTCTTCAAAAAGGGCGGCAAAAGATTCAGACATGTAGTTCCTTACCACGTGCAGGTTGACAGCAGCACCATTGCTGCGGTTTGAAAGGCTGCCCGTGGCGGTTGGGGTACGGCGGATGCCGCGGGTTAGAGTGAAACAACCACAGGGCCAGTGCGCTGCGGCGCGGGCTGGAGGCCATGTGGGACAGTGTGGGGCCTTGCGGCCCCGGTTTTTCAGCCCGCCGCGCGTTGCGCAAAGGGCTGGCGCTGCTGCCACCAGACAAGCACCTGGGCCACGGTCTGTTCGATCGTGAGGTCGGAGTTGTCGAGCGTCAAAGCGTCCTGCGCGGGCTTCAAGGGGGCAACGCTGCGGTTCATGTCGCGGGCGTCGCGCGCCTCAAGGTCTGCGCGGAGGTCTTCTATTTTAGCGTCAATTGCGCGCGCAAGCAATTGCTGGTGGCGCCGCTGTGCCCGGCGCTCGGCGCTGGCAAAGAGGTACACCTTGAGCGGCGCCGCCGGGAAGATGACCGTGCCCATGTCGCGCCCATCGGCCACCAGGCCGGGCAGGGTGCGAAAGGTGAGCTGCAAATTGACCACCGCAGTGCGCACCTGGGGCAGCGCGGAGACGCGCGACGCGTCCATGCCCGCCTGCTCGGTGCGAATAGCCTCGCTTACGTCCTCGCCTGCCAGTAGCACGCGGGCCTGGTCAAAGCGCAGCGCCATGCCGCGGGCCAGCTCGGCGATGTGCGCCTCGTTGTCCAGGTTGATTTCAAGGCCTGCACGGCGTGCCGCCAGCCCGGCAACCCGGTAGATTGAGCCCGAATCGAGCAGTTGGTAGCCCAGCGCCTGCGCCACCAGCGCCGCCACGGTGCCCTTACCCGACGCGGTGGGACCGTCGATGCAGATCACGGGCACATCGGCAGGTAGCGGCTGCGCGACAGAGAACAGTGCTTCGAAGTAATCGGGGAAAGTCTTGGCGACACAGCGGGGGTCTTCAATGCGCACCGGCAAGTTGGCCGGATTGAAGGCGGCAAGCGAAAAACACATCGCCACGCGGTGGTCGTCGTAGGTGTGGATACTGGCCGCGCGCCAATCGTGTGGCGTTGCGGGAGGCGTGATGCGGATGAAATCGTGGCCTTCTTCTACCGTCGCACCGAGCTTGCGCAGTTCGGTCGCCATGGCGGCAATGCGGTCGGTTTCCTTCACGCGCCAACTGGCGATGTTGCGCAGCACCGTGAGGCCGTCGGCGTACAGCGCCATCACGGCCAGCGTCATGGCGGCATCGGGAATATGGTTGCAGTCCAGGTCGATGGCCTTGAGCGGCCAAGTGCCGCGCTCTACCTGCAGCCAGTTGGGGCCGCCGGTGATCTGCGCGCCCATGGCGCGCGCGGCGTCGATGAAGCGAATGTCTCCCTGGATGGAATCAAGCCCTACGCCGCAAATCTTTATGCCTTTCTGGCCTTCAGGGCTTTTAGATAGTGCGCCTAAAGCTATGAAATAGCTAGCAGAAGAGGCGTCTGCTTCGATATGAATGCTGCCGGGCGACTGGTAGCGGCTGCCCGCCGGAATGCGAAAACGTTGCCAGTCCTCATTGGCGACCGCAATGCCAAAGCGCGCCAGCAGGGCCAGGGTGATGGCGATGTAGGGGCGCGAGATGAGTTCGCCCACGACCTCGATCACCACCTCTTGCGCGCTCGCCACCAGCGGAAGTGCCATCAGCAGTGCGGTGAGAAACTGGCTGGAGACATCGCCGCGCACGCGGATCGGTTGGTTCAGCGCCAGCGTCGGTACGCCCGCAGCGTGCGCAATGCGCAGGGGCGGGTAGCCTTCGGTGCCCAAATAGTCGATATGGCAGCCGAGCTGGCGCAGCGCATCGACCAAGTCGCCGATGGGGCGCTCGCGCATGCGCGCCACGCCGTCGAGCGTAAATTCCCCGCCAAGCAGCGCCAAGGCCGCCGTGAGTGGGCGCATGGCGGTGCCTGCATTGCCCAGGAAGAGTGCCGCAGGCGAGTAGGGGCGTGCGCCGCCGAGGCCGGTAATACGGGTTTCGCCGGACTCCACTTGCACGCTGCAGCCGAGGACACGCAGGGCGTCGAGCATGACGCGCGTGTCGTCCGAATCGAGCAGATCGTGCACCACGGTCGTCCCGCTGCTCAGCGCCGCAAGCAGCAGCACACGGTTGGAAATACTCTTGGAGCCGGGCAATTGCACGCTGCCGCCTGCCGTATTGAGCGCGGGAATATCAAGAAAAGCGGTGGAAAACATGGCGAACGGTCCGGAACAGTGGCTGGCCGACCAGTCAGGCTGTCGGCCCTTTCCGACACCTTCCTGGCGCGCGGGGCTAAGGGTTTTTAAGCGCGCGCTGAGCGCCCATGCGCCAGTGAGAGCGGGTTCCGCTCGCCATGGTCAAGATGTCTTCAAGCCCTTGCGCGTCGTCGGCGCGGATGACCGCCTCCAGCTGCTGCAAGGTCTGCTGAAAAATCTGCGACTGCGCGAGCAGTTCGTCGCGATTGGCCAGCAGTACGTCGCGCCACATTTTGGGGTCGCTTGCGGCGATGCGGGTGAAATCGCGAAAACCGGGGCCGGCAAGCGAGAGAAAGGTGTCTGCCTGGGCCTGGTTGATGATGCTGTTGACTAACGTAAACGCCAGCATGTGCGGCAAATGGCTGACGGCGGCAAACGCTGCATCATGCGATTCGGGCGACATTTGCGTGACGCGGCAGCCCAGTGCGGTCCATACCTCGACCGCCTTCTGCAAGTGCGCTGTCAGCGTGCGCTCGGTGGGCGTGAGAATCACCTGGCGCCCGGTGTATATCTCGGGGTCGGCATGCTCGACACCAGAGACTTCGCGCCCCGTAATCGGGTGCGCAGGCACGAAGGAGCCCAGTTGGTCGCGCAGTGCGCGCCGCGCCGCCTGTACCACGTCGGATTTGGTGGAGCCCACGTCCATGATGAGCAACTTCGGCGTCACCAGGTGTTTGATGGATTTGAGCGTCGCCTCAGTGGCCGAGACGGGCACGGCCACCAACACGATGTCGGCGCCGGCCACGGCCAGCAGGGCCGAAGGCGCTTCGACGTCGATCACGCCCATTTGGCGGGCGCGGTCGGTGGTGGAAGGCGATTTGCTGTAGCCCACCACGCGCTTGACGAGGCCGGCCTTTTTCAGCGCCAGCGCAAACGAGCCGCCCATCAGGCCGCAGCCGATCAGGCCGAGTTGTTCAAACATGGGCGTGCCTTTTGATAGTCACCGTAGCACTCATGGTGCCACCGGGTAGGTGCCCAGCACCTTGTAGAAGGCGCTGAGACTGCGCAGTTCGGCCAGCGCGGCCGCCACCTGCGGCTGGCTCGGGTGGCCGTCGATGTCGATGTAAAAATAGTATTCCCACTGACCGGTGCGGGCGGGGCGCGACTCGAAGCGCGTCATGGACACACCGTGGTTCTTGAGTGGCACCAGCAGATCGTGCACGGCGCCCGGTTTGTTGGGCACCGAGACAATCAGGCTGGTGCAATCACGCGCCGAAGGTGGTGGGGTTTCCAGCGTATCTGGCAGGCAGATCACGGCAAAGCGCGTGCGGTTGTAGGCGTCGTCCTGAATGGCGTGGGCCACCACATGCAAACCGAACTGGGTTGCCGCGCGGTCGCTTGCCAGCGCTGCCAAGGCCGGGCTACCGGCTGCCATGCGCGCGCCTTCAGCATTGCTCGATACGGGGCGGCGCTCGGCGTGCGGCAAGTGTTTGGTCAGCCAGGCTTGGCATTGCGCCAGTGCCTGGGGGTGCGCCAGCACGGCTTCGATCCCTTCGACCGAGGGCGTGGTGCGCAGCAGGTTGTGGCGCACCAGCAGGCTGACTTCGCCGACCACATGCGTGGGGGTGTGCAGGAACAGGTCGAGCGAGCGTGTCACCACGCCCTCGACTGAGTTCTCGACGCCGACCACGCCAAACTGGGCGCTGCCGGAGGCCGTGGCGTGGAACACCTCATCAAAATTGGCGCAATAGACGATGTCGGCAGCGCCGCCGAAAAATTCAATGGCCGCCTGCTCGCAAAACGTGCCTGCTGGGCCGAGCACGGCCACGCGCTGGGGCGATTCGAGCGCCAGGCAGGCCGACATGATTTCGCGCCAGACAGCCGCGACATGCGTGCTGCGCAGCGGGCCCGGGTTGGCGCGCACAATTTTCTCGATGACCTGCGCCACGCGGTCGGGGCGGAAGTAGGGCGTCCCCTCGCGCTTCTTCACTTCGCCCACGCGCTCGGCAACCAGTGCGCGCTGGTTCAGTAGCGTGAGCAGCTGCTGGTCGATGTTGTCGATCTGAACGCGCAGGCTGGCCAGATCTGGCGAGGCGACGGCAGTAGGCATGGGGGGGGGGGTGGTGGAGCTCATGCGCGGGTTTTTTCGAATTCTCGCAGGTAGTCCACCAGCGCGTGTACGCCAGCCAGCGGCATGGCGTTGTAAATGCTGGCACGCATGCCGCCGACCGACTTGTGGCCCTTGAGCTGCAGCAGGCCGCGCTCGCTCGCACCTGCCAGGAACGCCGCATTCAGCGATTCGTCGTGCAGGAAGAACGGCACGTTCATGCGTGAGCGGCAGTTGGCCGCCACTTTGTTGACGTACAACTCTGAGCCGTCGATGGCGCCGTACAACAGCTCGGCCTTGGCAATGTTGCGCCGCTCTATGGCGGTGATGCCGTGCGCATCGCCTTCGGTCTGGCGCGCCAGCCAGGCAAAGGTCAGGCCCGCCATGTAAATGCCCCAGGTGGGCGGCGTGTTGTACATGGAGTGGTTGTCGGCCACCAGCTTGTAGTCGAAAGCGCTGGGGCAGGCAGGCAGCGCCTGACCGATCAAATCTTCCCGCACCACGACGATAGTCAGGCCCGCTGGCCCGAGATTTTTCTGCGCGCCACCAAAGGCCAGACCGACGCGCGACCAGTCCACCGGGCGGGAGGCGACGTGCGACGAAAAATCCACCACGAGTGGCGCCTCGCACCCCAGCGCACGCAGGTCGGGAAGTTCGTGAAACTCGATGCCGTTGATCGTTTCGTTGCTGCAAATGTGCAGGTAGCTGGCGCCCACGCTGGGCGTCCAGCTGGCCGGAGCGGGCAGGGTGGTGAAGCCGCTGGCTTCGCCCGAGGCAACGATGCTCACCTCGGAGGCGTACTTACGTGCCTCTTTCTGAGATTTCTGGCTCCAGCTGCCGGTGACGACGAAATCGACACCTGCCGCGCGCGAGAGGTTCAGGGGGACGATGGCGTTTTCGGCCAAGCCGCCGCCCT
The DNA here is from genome assembly GCA_052172715.1 of Giesbergeria sp. Classification (GTDB taxonomy): domain Bacteria; phylum Pseudomonadota; class Gammaproteobacteria; order Burkholderiales; family Burkholderiaceae_C; genus Simplicispira. The sequence goes on from JBQMQB010000042.1 coordinate 5,974, forward strand.
GCATGAACAGGATTTTGAATTCGGGCGGCACGGCCAAAAGGCTGCGCAAGCCGACCTCGGCCGCTTCGTAAATAGAGAGGAACTCCTTGCCCCGGTGGCTCATTTCCATCACGCTCATGCCGCTGCCGTGCCAGTCGAGCATCTCGGCGGCAGCTTGGCGCAGCACATCCTCGGGGATGGCGGCTGGCCCGGCGGAAAAGTTGTAGGGACGTGGCATCAGAAAATAGCAATCAAATTAGGCTCTAACGCTTATGTAGAAAGCGTCTGCAGCTATTGAAAAATGATAATTTGAGGGGGTGGTTGGCAACCCGCTTCACTCCGCATCTGTTTCTGGCTCGGCGTCCGGCGCGTCGCTGTCCGCGGGATCAGCGTCTTGTGCGTCGTTTTCCACGATGCGCTGCAGGCCAATCAACTTGGCGCCTTCGTCCAGGGCAATCAGCGTCACTCCCTGCGTGGCGCGGCCCAGTTCCCGGATTTCGGAGACGCGGGTGCGCACCAGAACGCCCTTGTCTGTGATGAGCATGATTTCGTCGTCGCTGCGCACCAATGTGGCTGCCACCACCTTGCCGTTGCGCTCGCTTTGCGAGATGGCGATCATCCCCTTGGTGCCGCGGCCGTGGCGCGTGTACTCGGTGATGCTGGTGCGTTTGCCGTAGCCATGTTCGGTGGCCGTGAGCACGCTTTGCGTTTCGTCTTCGGCTACCAGCATGGCGATCACGCTCTGGCCTTCATCGAGCATCATGCCGCGCACCCCGCGTGCTTGACGACCCAGCGGGCGCACGTCGTTTTCGTCAAAGCGCACGGCTTTGCCGCCGTCGGAGAACAGCATCACATCGTGCTGGCCATCGGTCAGCGCGGCGCCGATGAGGAAGTCGCCTTCGTCAAGGTTGACGGCAATGATGCCGCCCTTGCGCGGGTGGGAGAAATCATCCAGCGCAGTCTTTTTTACGGTGCCCATGCTGGTTGCCATGAACACATAGTGGTCGGCCGGGAAGCTGCGCATGGCGCCGGTGAGCGGCAGCACCACGTTGATCTTTTCGCCTTCCTGAAGCGGGAACATGTTGACGATTGGCCGACCGCGTGAGCCGCGCGAGCCTGCTGGTACTTCCCAGACTTTGAGCCAGTACAGGCGCCCGCGGTTCGAAAAGCACAGGATGTAATCGTGCGTGTTGGCGATGAAGAGTTGGTCGATCCAGTCGTCTTCCTTCGTCGCAGTGGCTTGCTTGCCGCGTCCACCGCGCTTTTGCGCGCGGTACTCAGACAGTGGCTGGCTTTTGATGTACCCCGTGTGGCTGAGCGTGACCACCATGTCGGTGGGGGTGATCAGGTCTTCGGTTGAGAGGTCTTGCGCGCTGTATTCGACCAGGCTGCGGCGTGCGCCGAGCTTGGTTTGGCCAAATTCCTGCTTGATGGCGGTGAGTTCGTCGCCAATGATGGTCGAGACACGCTCGGGCGTGGCCAGAATATCCAGCAGGTCTTCGATGACCGACATCACGTCCTTGTACTCGGAGACGATCTTGTCTTGCTCCAGCCCCGTGAGGCGTTGCAAGCGCATCTGCAAGATTTCTTGTGCCTGAGTCTCGGAAAGCCGATACAGCCCGTCCTGGCCCATGCCGAACTCGACTTCCAGCCCTTCTGGGCGGTAGTCGTCAGCGCTGACCACGCCGCCATCGGCCCGCGTGCGGGTGAGCATTTCGCGCACCATCTTGCTGTCCCAGCTGCGTGCCATCAGTTCGCTCTTAGCGACGGGCGGAGTGGGTGCATTGCGGATGATGGCAATGAAGTCGTCAATATTGGCCAACGCCACCGCCAGGCCTTCCAGCACGTGGCCGCGGTCGCGGGCCTTGCGCAGCTCAAACACCGTGCGGCGCGTGACGACCTCGCGGCGGTGCTGCAAGAAGACGCTGATCAGCGTTTTCAAGTCGCAAAGACGCGGTTGGCCGTCGATCAGCGCGACCATGTTCATGCCGAAGGTGTCTTGCAGCTGCGTCTGCTTGTACAGGTTGTTGAGGACCACCTCGGGCACTTCGCCGCGCTTGAGTTCAATGACCAGGCGCATGCCCGACTTGTCGGACTCGTCTTGAATATGGCTGATGCCTTCGAGCTTCTTCTCGTGCACCAGCTCGGCCATGCGCTCCTGCAGCGTCTTCTTGTTCACCTGGTAGGGCAGCTCGTCGACGATGATGGCCTGGCGCTGGCCTTTGTCGATATCTTCAAAATGGCACTTGGCGCGCATGATCACGCGCCCGCGCCCAGTGCGGTAGCCGTCCTTCACGCCGTTGATGCCGTAGATGATGCCGGCGGTGGGGAAGTCGGGTGCCGGAATGATTTCCATCAACTCGTCGATGGTGGCCTCGGGGTTGTGCAGCAGGTGCAAGCAGGCATCCACCACCTCATTGAGGTTGTGCGGTGGAATATTGGTCGCCATGCCCACCGCAATACCAGACGAACCGTTCACCAACAGGTTCGGCAGCTTGCTCGGAAGCACGATGGGCTCTTTCAAGCTGCCGTCGTAGTTCGGGCCGAAATCCACCGTTTCTTTCTCGATGTCTGCCAACATTTCGTGGGCAATCTTGTCGAGGCGGATTTCGGTGTACCGCATGGCTGCCGCGTTGTCGCCATCGACCGAACCGAAATTTCCTTGTCCATCAATCAGAGGGTGGCGCAAACTAAAGGGTTGGGCCATTCGCACGATGGTGTCGTAAATGGCAGAGTCACCGTGTGGGTGGTACTTACCCATCGTCTCGCCCACCGCTTGCGCGCTTTTGCGGTATTTGCTGTTGTAGTTGTTGCCCATCTCGTGCATGGCAAACAGCACGCGCCGGTGCACCGGCTTGAGGCCATCGCGAGCATCGGGAAGCGCCCGCCCCACGATCACGCTCATCGCATAATCCAGATAGCTACGCCGCATTTCCTCTTCGAGGCTTATCGGGAGAGTTTCTTTGGCGAACTGGGTCATAAGAAGGTTGATTGCGGCGGGAATCGGCCATTTTAGGCGCAAGGCTTTGTAGCGACAGAGCAACAGTTAAGGTTCGAGGCGCTTTTGTCCTACGGTCTGTGGGCCAGACGCAGCCATTCGGCGCTGTTACGTATGGCACAATCAGTCCAACGTTTTTGGTGATGGTCACCGAATGACGTCCTTGTTTCGCAGCGCTGCTGCTGCGGCCTTTGCCCCCAAGAGGAAAACCATGAAAAAACTGAACAAAGTGGCAATGTTGTTTGCCTCTGCAGCGATTGCTACTGCCGCTGGCGCCCAGACGATCGACAACTGGAAGAATGGCTCCAACGAGCTGGTCTGGAAGAACGGCACCAACGAACTGTGCTGGCGCGATGCTTCCTGGACGCCTGCTACGGCTGCTCCTGGTTGCGACGGTGCCCTGGTTGCCGCAGCTCCTGTCGCTATTCCTCCCGCTCCTGTCGTGGCTGCCCCGGCCGCCCCAGTGCCAGCACCTGCTGCAACTGCCAGCAAGGTGACCTACGCCGCTGACGCGTTCTTTGATTTCGACAAGTCGGTTCTCAAGCCCGCTGGCAAGACCAAGCTTGACGACCTGGTTTCCAAGGTTCAAGGCATCAACCTTGAAGTGATCATCGCCGTTGGCCATACCGACTCCATCGGGTCCGACGCCTACAACCAGAAGCTGTCGATCCGTCGCGCTGAAGCCGTCAAGGCCTACTTGGTTGCCAAGGGCATCGAGAAGAGCCGCGTGTACACCGAAGGCAAGGGCGAGAAGCAGCCTGTCGCCGACAACAAGACCAAAGAAGGTCGCGCCAAGAACCGCCGCGTGGAAATCGAAGTGGTTGGTACGCGCTAATCTCTTTGCGCGTTCGATAAAAAGCCCCGGGAACGGGGCTTTTTTCATGGGCTGACTGCCTGCGATTATTTTCATAATGCTGCCATGACCAACACCACCAACGTCGATCCAGCTGAGCTGGCCAAGTTCTCTGAGCTTGCACACCGGTGGTGGGACCGCGAAAGCGAGTTTCGCCCCTTGCACGAAATCAACCCCTTGCGGCTAGCGTGGATCGATTCCATTGCCCCGCTTGCAGGTCAGGAGGTGCTTGATGTAGGTTGTGGTGGCGGCATTCTTACGGATGCCATGGCGCGCAAGGGCGCGGACGTGCTGGGCATCGACCTGGCAACCAAGTCACTCAAGGTGGCGCAACTGCATGCCCTGGAGGCACAGACACCGCGCGTGAGCTACCGTGAAATCAGTGCTGAAGCACTTGCGCTTGAGCAGTCTGCAGGTTTCGATACCGTAACTTGCATGGAAATGCTGGAGCATGTGCCGGATCCGGCCTCTATCGTTTCCGCCTGTGCTCAGCTGGTGCGGCCGGGCGGTTGGGTGTTCTTTTCTACTATCAACCGCAACGCCAAAGCCTATGCGTTTGCCATCCTGGGCGCTGAATATGTACTGCGACTGCTCCCGAGAGGGACACACGAGTATGCGCGGTTCATACGCCCCAGCGAACTTGCCCGAAGTTGTCGGGCTGCTGGGCTCGAAATCAAGCATACGCGCGGACTTGAATACAACCCGCTGACGCACCGCTACTGGCTCGGGGCAGACACCAGTGTCAACTACCTGGTTGCAGCGCGAAGGCTTGCCTGACATGTTTGCAGGCATTTGCGCGGTGCTGTTCGATCTGGACGGTACCTTGATCGACAGCGCCACCGATCTTGGCCGTGCCGCCGACAAAATGCGCACCGACCGTGGCCTTGCCGCGCTCCCTTTGGCCGACTACCGATCCATGGCCGGCGCCGGAGCCCGCGGCATGCTCCAGGTTGCTTTCGATATTGCGCCCGTCCATCCAGATTTTGATAGCTTGCGTGAAGAGTTCTTTGCCAACTACACCGCCTGCATGTTTGACCACACAGCGGTGTTTGCTGAGGTGCCCGAACTCATCGAAGGCATCGCTGCTTGCGGACTGCCGTGGGGCGTGGTGACCAACAAGGCGTCGCGCTTCACCGACCCGATAGCACGGCGGTTGCCGCTGTTTGCCTCTTGCGCAGTCACCATCAGTGGCGATACGACGCCCCATGCCAAGCCGCACCCAGCACCGCTACTTGAAGCCGCCCGCCGCTTGAACTTGGCGGCAGCGCAGTGCCTCTATGTGGGTGACGATGAGCGCGACATTGTGGCTGGTCGTGCTGCCGGCATGCCTACTGTGGCGGCCAACTACGGCTACCTGGGCGCAGCAGCCTCGGTAACAGACTGGGGCGCAGACGCGGAAATTAATTCTCCGCTGGCCCTATTGAAATTGCTCCGTACCGCCTTAAGATAGGACGCTTGGGGCTGCCCTGGTTTCGACGTGGGTTCGGAATCGGCGTGGTGCATGTCGAGCTTGATTGGCGCTCGTAAATCTGCATTCAAAAAACTAACTGCAAACGACGAACGTTTCGCACTCGCTGCTTAATTGCCAGTGAGCCTTGCAACAGTTGGCCGATGGGCTGGGCAAGGGGGTATCGAGCAATCGACGCCTCCCGGCTGCAAGGATAATTACATGGGCTGGTCCTGATCCGGGTACCTTGGATTGGGGCGAGACAATAGGGTGCTGGCGGCCGGTATAGCGTGCGACTGCGCGATACCGGTGGCGAGACTTAAATCAGACCGCTAAACATGTAGATCTGCCCGGTAAAGGCTTGCGGACGCGGGTTCAATTCCCGCCAGCTCCACCA
>JBQMQB010000043.1:0-11340 GCA_052172715.1 Giesbergeria sp.
AACAGCAGCGCCTTCGGGTTCGACACCGCCGCGAACAGCCCCTGGCGAAACAGTTGGCTGCGGCGTGGAAACGGCGCGTCTGCGCCGGGTGTGAGCTGCAGCGGCGGCGCGCGCCAGAGCTGAATGCCCAGCCACACCAGGTAGGCACCGCCGACCCACTTGAGCACCCACAGCGCGCTGGCCGAGGCCTGGAGCAACGCGCCAATGCCCAGCATCGACAGCGCAATGACCACCACAAACCCCAAGGCACCACCGGCCACGGTCCAGAGCGTGCGCCGGTGGCCGTGCAGGGCGCCGTTGGTGAGCGCCAGCAAACTGTTGGGGCCGGGCGTGAGCGAAAGGCCCACCGCCGCGACGAGATAGATCAACCAGGTATGCCAAGCCATGCGCCACCTCCGGCACGCCCGAGACGCGGGCAGTGGCGCCAGTATAGAAAGCTGGGCGATGACCAGCAAAAAGCGCGCAGTCAGCCAGTTCACGATAATCGCTGCCATGCCCAATCGCTGGAAACCCAATGTCACCGTCGCTGCCATCATTGAGCAGGACGGGCGCTTTTTGCTGGTCGAAGAAGAAACCGCAGACGGCCTGAAGCTGAACAACCCCGCCGGCCACCTCGACCCCGGCGAGTCCCCAGAGGACGCCTGCGCGCGCGAAGTTCTGGAGGAAACCGCACACGATTTCACCCCCACGGCGCTGGTCGGCATTTACCTGAATCGCTTCACACGCACGCGCACCGGTGACGACATCACCTACCTGCGCTTTGCCTTTACCGGCACGCTGGGCGCGCACCACGCCTGGCGCCAGTTGGACGATGGCATCGTGCGCACTGTGTGGCTCACGCTGGCCGAATTGCGGGCCACGCAGGAACGCCACCGCAGCCCTCTGGTGATGCAGTGCATCGAAGACTACCTGGTCGGCCGGCGCTATGCGCTGGAACTGGTACACACCGACGCCAGCGTGCTGAGCCATGTCGCTGCCTAAGGCCGCCGGTCAGCACCGGCGCATCGTCGTGGGCCTCTCAGGCGGCGTCGATTCGGCCGTCACCGCCTACCTGCTCAAGGCAATGGGACACGAGGTGGTCGGTATCTTCATGAAAAACTGGGAAGACGACGACAACAGCGAATACTGCTCGTCGAACGTCGATTTCGTCGATGCAGCGGCCGTGGCCGACGTGATCGGTATCGAGATCGAGCACGTCAACTTCGCCGCCGAATACAAAGACCGCGTGTTCGCTGAATTCCTGCGCGAATACCAAGCGGGCCGCACACCCAACCCCGATGTACTGTGCAATGCCGAGATCAAGTTCAAAGCCTTCCTCGACCACGCCATGCGCCTGGGCGCCGAGAAGATCGCCACGGGCCACTACGCCAGGGTTCGGCGCAGCAGCCGCACCGGCCTGTTCGAGCTGCTCAAAGGCCTGGACCCCACCAAAGACCAGAGCTACTTTCTTCACCGCCTGACCCAGGCCCAGCTTGCCAAGACGCTGTTTCCGGTGGGCGAGCTGCAAAAGACCATGGTGCGCCGCATTGCGGCCGAAATCGGCCTGCCCAACGCGAAGAAGAAGGATTCGACCGGCATCTGCTTCATTGGCGAGCGGCCGTTCCGCGAATTCCTGAACCGCTACATCAGCCATGCTCCCGGCCCGATCCAGGACGAGCGGGGCCGCACGCTGGGCCACCATGTGGGCCTGTCGTTCTACACCCTGGGCCAGCGCCAGGGCCTCGGCATTGGCGGTGTCAAAGAAAAAGGCGCTCAGCGCGGGGCGGGCGAGCATGCCCCGTGGTTCGTCGCCCGCAAAGAGATGTCCACCAACACGCTGCGCGTGGTGCAAGGGCACGACCACCCCTGGCTGCTGTCACATGAGCTCATCGCGCAGGACGTAAGCTGGTGCGCAGGCCACGCCCCCGTGCCGGGCCCCTACGCGGCCAAAACCCGCTACCGCCAGCCGGACGCTGCCTGCACGCTGGCAGCGGCGCCCGATGGTTTCGCCCTCAGCTTTCCTGAAGCCCAATGGGCCGTGACACCCGGGCAAAGCGCAGTGTTGTACGACGGCGAGGTGTGCCTGGGCGGCGGGGTGATCCAAAGCACGGCAGTGCGCGCGCCCTGAACCACCGCCCCACGCTCAGGTTGGCGTGCCGAAGTCCGCGGGCATCTGCACCGCCACCACCTCGCCGAGTGCGGTGACGACGCCGTTGGCGCTTACCGTGGTCTCCACCACGACCTTGCGGCCCTTGATTTCCTTCACACGGCCCCGGATTTCAAGCTCCACGATGGGTGTGGGTTTCTTGAAGTCCACATGCAGCGAGCCGGTCACGAAGCGAAACGGGGGCAGCGAGTCCATCTTGCGCCCTTCGCTGCGGTACATCGCGGCGGCGGCTGTGCCGGTGCTGTGGCAATCGATTAATGAGGCAATCAACCCACCATAGGCAAAGCCCGGCACGGAGGTTTCCCAGGACTGCGGGGTATAGCGGGTCACCGTTTCTTCACCCTCCCAAAACGTGCGGATACGGTGGCCATGCTGGTTCTGGCTGCCGCAGCCGTAGCAGTGCGACACGTTTTCGGGGTAGTAGTCCTGGAAGGCTTTCATGGGTGGGTGTTTCCTAGGGAAGTGAGTTCAAGGGGCGCGCGGCCGCTGTTTGGGGCCCGTAAACAGCAGTGTCTCATCGGTAAGCCTGAAGACGCCCCGAAGCACACTCTCCCACAGCGTCATAAAAAAAGCCGGGACTCTTTGCAGAACCCGGCCTCGGTCACTTAGTTGCCCCTGATCACATCAGTCGTCGTTACCCGCCAGGCTGATCAGGATGCGCAGCACATACCAGAGCATGAGTGCAATCGATGCGAACAGATGCAATGCTGCGCCTGCAGGACGGTCTGCGGGGTAGTCACGGATGATGCGCGAGGTGTCGTACAGCACGCTGGCACCCGCAAACATCACCATGATGCCGGAGAACCAAATCCCCAGCTTGAAACCGAAGATCGCGCCGGCCACGATGGTGCCCAAGGCCACCAGGCCTCCCACCTTGAGAATGCCGCCCAGGAACGAGAAGTCGGCCTTGCTGGTAAATGCCGTCCAGGTAAGCGCCGCCACCAACAGCAGGGTGATAAAGGCTGCAGCACCAATGGCTCCAGGCACCACCAACTGAGCAATGCCGAACATCGGGGCGAAGATCAGACTTTCTGCCAGCACGTACAGCCCAAGCCCCATTAGCTGGGTCTGCGGGTTTTCCGAATTGTCAGACATGTAGGTTGCCAGCCAGCCCACCAGCATGAAGGCACCCAAGACGGCCAACCAGGTGAATTTGCTGCCGCTGCTTATTAGCATTTGAGCGGCTGCCGTGGAAGCCCCACTCATCATGAGCACGGCCGACAGCGCAACGAAGACCAGAATGGCCACGCCCAGGTGCTTGTAGGTCGAGACAATGAAATCGCGCCGCTCCATGGGAGCGCCTTCAGGCGTCGAGGGGGTCAGTACATTGGGGTTCATGGTTTATTCTTCCGTTGGTTTTTTGAATGTGGGGAAGAGCCGGGCCGAGCGCTCATCCCTCTCTCTGAAACTGAAATCAGGCTGCGGCAAGTTGCGCTTCTTGCGCGGCACGCAGCTTGCGGTTGGACCACACGCCCGCCGCACCGATCAGCGCGAGGAAGATCGCAAAGATCCAGATGCCTGCACCGCTTAATGACTTGGCCGACGAAGCCGCTTCGGCCTGCAGGCGCTGCTTGGTGGCTTCATAGCTGATCACTGGCGTATTGTCGGCCACCACGTCGTACACCAAGTCGTTGTCGCTGGCATCCACCAAGGCGGTGATCTTTTCGTCAATCAGGTTGCCCACCAGTTCCTTGGGCGTGCTGTAGTCAATGCGCAGCTTGCGCACTTCGGCGCCAGTGGCTTGCGGCTGCATAGTGATCTCGTAGTATTTTTTGGTGGTTCGGCGCTTGCGCTTGACTGTGATTTCAGCGGCCTGCGTGACCGTTCCCGACACGGTCTGCAAGCTCTCGCGTGCGGCATAGGCGTGGTCGCCATCGGCCTTCCATCCGCTGTACACCGACAACGCAATCAGGCCGGGCCCTGCCAGCAGCAGCAACCAGGCATAGCCGGTGATAACAATCAAAATCTTGCGAACGAATCCTGGCATAGCCATCCCTCTTTCTTTAGCAAATATTGGTACTTGAACTGAAAATTGCCGCCTGGTTTATGAACCGCTTGGGCGACGAGCCAGCGATGATCTGCGAGTTTTGCGAGTTTTTCGTATTGGATGTAAAAATTTGCTGACTTCGTTGCGAGTACGCCTCTCTGGACAATGTGGAGGGGTACGACTGCCACCGCGCCGTCTAAAAGGCCCACCAAAGGGCGCTGTGAGCCCGGTTGGTAGGAGCGACTTACGCTGCACCGGTGCTACTGGACGCAACGTTTTCACGGCTCGCTCGGATAGATAAGCTACAAAGCGCCCCTCCGGCGTTGTCGCTTGTTTTGTTGCCGCCAAAGTGATGCATCAGCCTGCGTCCAAGCACAAAAAAACCCTCAGCAAAGGCAGAGGGTTTTTTACGGACGATGGAACGACTCCCCATTCATCCTGGTGCGACGCACCTTTGAGAACGTGTTTACGATCGCGCAGGAGCCACTGGAATATCGTAAATCCGTTCTTAAAACGGGATGTCGTCATCCATGTCATCAAAGCCCGAAGCCGCGCGCGGCGCTGGGGCCGGTGCGGCAGGAGCGGGGCGAGGTGCGGGAGCTGTCGGACGCGCAGGCGCCGGGGGAGCCGCACGGCGTGGGGCCTGGTCGTAGCCACCGCTGGGGTCGCCACCGTAACCACCGTCGTCGTATCCGCCACTTTGTTGCGCACCACCGCCCTGACCCTGGCGGCTGCCTAGCATCTGCATGCTGTCGGCGCGAATTTCGGTGGTGAACTTCTCTACGCCGGCCTGGTCGGTCCATTTGCGGGTCCGCAGGCTCCCCTCCACGTAGACCTGCGAGCCCTTGCGCAGGTACTGCTCGACAATTTCAGCCAGGCGGAAGTTGAACACCACGCGGTGCCATTCGGTGGCTTCGCGCATCTCACCGCTCTGCTTGTCTTTCCACTTGTCGGTGGTGGCGATGGTCACATTGGCCACCTTGTCGCCATTGGGGAAGGTGCGCATTTCGGGGTCGCGGCCCAGGTTGCCGACGATGATGACTTTGTTCACGGATGCCATGGTGGGAGCCTGCAGAAAATGGGGAGGACAAGGGGCGCTGCGGCCAGCGCAAGCGAACCCGTCATTGTGCCGCAAGCCGCTTTGCTCACCCAACCGCGCTCCTATGGGTACAGGCGCGCCATACAGCTCAGTGCCCAGCGCCGCCGCTGCTGCGTCCCACAGGTCGCAAGCCCCAGCCCAGCACCAGCCACAGCGCGCAGAGCACGGTTGTCGTGGCAAACAGCGCCGGCACACCCGCCCACTTCACCAGTGCACCGCCCAGAGCGCCGCCGGCAAACAAACCCAAGGACTGCAAAGTGTTGTAGGTGCCCAGCGCCGCGCCGCGCAGGGACGCAGGCGCCATACGCGACACCAGGCTGGGCTGGCTGGCTTCCAGCGCGTTGAAACCGCAGAAAAACACAAACAGCACGACGCCCAGTACCCACAGCGTGGGCGCCGCACCCGTAGCTGCCAGCAGACCCAAGCCCACCTGCACCACCAACACCATGGCAATCGCCGCCAGCAGAGTGGCGCGCAAATGACCACGCCGCTCCAGCGCAAACAGCCCGCCCATGGCCAGGAAGGAGAGCAGCACCGCCGGTAAGTAGATATGCCAATGCTCCGCCTTGGGCAGACCTGCCTGCAGCAGCATGGCAGGTACGGCCACCCACATGGCCAGCTGCACGGTGTGCAGCACGAACACGCCGAGGTTCAGGCGCAGCAGGTCCGCGTGCTTCCACACATCCAGCAGGCGCCCGCGCGGCGCATTCGCGTGCTGGGCGGATTCGGCCGGCACCCACCACAGCACGACGCCAATGCCGGCGATCGCCAATGCGCAGGTCAGACCAAACAAACCCGCCAGGCCCACGCGGGCGGCCAAGGGCGGCGCAGCCACCAGCGCCACCGCAAACATAAGGCCGATACTGCCGCCCACCAGCGCCATGGCTTTGGTGCGCACGCCGTCGCGCGTTTGGTCAGCTATCAATGCCGTCACCGCTGCCGACACCGCCCCGGCGCCCTGCAGCGCGCGGCCGACCAGAAGACCCGTGATGGAGTCGGCCAGCGCGGCGACCAGGCTGCCCGCAGCAAACACCACCAACCCAGCGACGATGACACGCTTGCGCCCCAGCCGGTCAGACGCCAGCCCCAGCGGAAGCTGCAAGAAGGCCTGCGTCAGGCCATAAATGCCCATGGCCAGACCGACCAGCGCGGGGTCGTCGCCACCTGGGTATTTGCGGGCTTCCAGCGCAAAAACCGGCAGCACCAGAAAAAGGCCCAACATCCGCAGCGCAAAAATCAGCGCCAGGCTGATGCTCGAACGCCGCTCCAGCGCCGTCATGCGGTGTGCGGCGTCGGCAGGCGGCGAGGAAGTAGGAGATGCGAAAGCGGTGGACTCAGACACGCGAAGCAGGCCGGCCTGGAGGCTGCCGGCGAAGGCTGTACAAGCCGCGATTGTGCGCGATTGCGCCGTATCGTGTGGGGCAAACCCTTAGAGCAACCAGGCCGAAGTACAAGGATTGCGCCATGGGCGGTGCCACGTGCATGGCGCCGTTTCTCTATCATGGAGGGTTTCCCCAGTTTCAGCGCGCTCGATGCTGCGCGCCCCACGTGAACCCATCCTCCCCCATTGCCCCGCCGCAGTCCACCGGCCAGCCCGCCGATATCGACGCAGGCCGCCCCCTTACCCAGGTGCTGCAAGCCCAAAGCCGCATCGCCATACGCGGGGCGCGCACGCACAACCTGAAGAACATTGACCTCGACTTGCCGCGCAACCGCCTGGTGGTGGTCACCGGGCTGTCGGGTTCGGGCAAATCCAGCCTGGCGTTCGATACTTTGTACGCCGAGGGCCAGCGCCGCTATGTCGAGAGCCTCTCGGCCTACGCGCGCCAGTTCCTGGGGCGGCTGGACAAGCCCGATGTCGATCTGATCGAAGGACTCTCGCCGGCCATTGCCATCGAGCAAAAGGCCACCAGCCACAACCCACGTTCCACCGTGGGCACGGTGACGGAAATTCACGATTACCTGCGCCTGCTCTACGCCCGCGCCGGCACGCCTTACTGCCCGGACCACGGCCTGCCTTTGCAATCGCAAACCGTAAGCCAGATGGTGGATGCGGTTCTGGCGCTGCCCGCCGAGACCCGTTTGATGCTGCTGGCACCCGTGGCGCGCGACAAGAAGGGCGAGTTCACCGAGTTGTTCGCGCAAATGCAGGCGCTCGGCTATGTGCGCTTTCGCATCGATGGGCAGGTGCTGGAGGCGGAAAACCTGCCGCAGCTCAAGAAAACCGAGAAACACAACATTGACGTGGTCATCGACCGGCTCAAGGTGCGCCCTGACGCACAGCAGCGCCTGGCCGAAAGCATCGAGGCCGCCCTGCGTGTGGGCGCCAGCGCCGGCGAAGCCCATGGCCGGGTGCTCGCGCTGGAAATGGACAGCGGCGCCGAGCACTCCTTCAGCGCCAAGTTTTCCTGCCCGGTGTGCAACTACTCGCTGCCTGAGCTTGAACCTCGATTGTTCTCCTTCAACTCACCCATGGGCGCCTGCCCGACCTGCGACGGCCTAGGGCACAGCGAAGTGTTCGACCCGGCGCGGGTGGTGGCCTTCCCAACGCTCAGCCTGGCGAGCGGCGCCATCAAGGGCTGGGACCGGCGCAATGCCTACTACTTCACCATGCTGCAAAGCTTGGGCACGCACTACGGCTTTGATGTCGACACGCCGTTCGAGGCGCTCCCCGCGCAAGCGCAGCAAGTGGTGCTGCACGGCTCGGGCGAGGAAGAGATTGCCTTCTCTTACGTGGTCGAGAGCGGCGCTTCTAAGGACAAAGTGGTGCTCAAAAAGCACCCGTTTGAAGGCATCCTGCCCAACATGACGCGGCGCTACCGCGAAACCGATTCCCACGCGGTGCGCGAAGACCTGGCACGCTACCGGCAATCGCAGTCATGCCCTGCATGCCAGGGCACGCGCCTGCGCCGCGAGGCGCGTTGTGTGAAGGTGGGCGAGGGCGACCAGGCACGCGCCATCTGGGAAGTGAGCCATGCCACGCTGGCCACTGCCCACGCATGGTTTGCCGGGCTGCAGCTCACCGGGGCCAAGGCCGAAATTGCCGACAAGGTGGTGCGCGAAATCGCCACACGCTTGCAGTTTTTGAACGACGTGGGGCTGAACTACCTGAGCCTGGACCGCAGCGCCGAAAGCCTGAGCGGAGGCGAAGCACAGCGCATTCGCCTGGCCAGCCAGATTGGCTCGGGCCTGACGGGCGTGATGTACGTGCTCGACGAGCCCAGCATTGGCCTGCACCAGCGCGACAACGACCGACTCATCGGCACGCTCAAACACCTGCGCGACATCGGCAACAGCGTGATCGTGGTCGAGCACGACGAAGACATGATGCGCGCCGCCGACCAGATTGTGGACATGGGCCCAGGCGCCGGCGTGCACGGCGGGCGGGTGATGGCGCAGGGCACCTACGACGAAGTGCGCGCCAACCCCCATTCGCTCACCGGCCAGTATTTGGCGGGCACGCGCACCATTGCCGTGCCCACGCGGCGCACGCCCTGGTTGCCGGTGGTGGCACCGCCGCCGGATGCAGCGCCCAAAGCCACCTCGCGCTTTCCTGTCACCGAAGCGAGCCGCAAACGCGCCGAGCGCATGGCGGTGCATGAGGCGCGCCAAGGCAGCCTGCAAGCGCTGCGCGTGCTGGGCGCCACGGGCCATAACCTGAAAGATGTGAGTGTCGATTTCCCGGTGGGCCTGTTCACCTGCGTCACCGGTGTTTCAGGTTCGGGCAAGAGCACGCTGGTCAACGAAACACTGTATGCCACGGTAGCACGCCAGCTCTACCGCGCGCACGAGGAACCGGCGGCGCACGAAGCCATTGAAGGCATCGAGTATTTCGACAAAGTCATCAACGTCGACCAGAGCCCGATTGGCCGCACGCCGCGCAGCAACCCAGCCACCTACACCGGCCTATTCACGCCAATCCGCGAGCTGATGGTCGAGACCAACCTCGCCAAAGAGCGCGGCTATGGCCCAGGTCGTTTCAGCTTCAACGTCGCCGGCGGGCGCTGCGAGGCCTGCCAGGGCGACGGCGTCGTTAAGGTCGAAATGCACTTCCTGCCCGATGTCTACGTGCCCTGCGACATCTGCCACGGCAAGCGCTACAACCGCGAGACACTGGAGGTGCAGTGGAAAGGCAAGACGATTGCCGACATTCTGGAGCTCACCGTGGAAGACGCCTATGCGTTCTTCAAAGACGTACCCACCATCGCACGCAAGCTGCAGACACTGCTCGACGTGGGCCTGTCGTACCTGCGCCTGGGCCAGAGCGCAACCACGCTCTCGGGCGGTGAGGCGCAGCGCGTCAAGCTGGCGCAAGAGCTGTCCAAGCGCGACACCGGCCGCACGCTCTACATCCTGGACGAACCCACCACCGGCCTGCACTTTGCCGACATCGACCTGCTCTTGAAAGTGCTGCACCAGCTGCGCGACGCCGGCAACACGATCGTCGTCATTGAGCACAACCTGGACGTCATCAAAACCGCCGATTGGGTGATCGACATGGGACCCGAGGGTGGGGCGGGCGGCGGCACCGTAGTGGGCGTGGGCACACCAGAGCAACTTGCCGCCAATCCGGCCAGCCATACCGGGCACTACTTGCAAAAATATTTGCCAAAAATGGCCTCTGCCGCCTGATACATATATATTTTCAGCTATTACTTTTATAGTCTATCGCCGGGTTGTGGCGATGGGAAATAATCGGGCACTGTCCTCTCTTACCTGCCGCCGCCATGCACTCCCTCACCCTGCGCTTTCTTGCCCCCTACAACACGTCGAGCTCCGGCAACCGCATTTCGGGCGGCACCGTGCTTGGGTGGGTAGATGAAGCAGGCTTTGCCTGCGCCAGCGCCTGGGCGCATGGCCCCTGTGTGAGTGCCTTTGTCGGTAATGCGCATTTCCTGCGCCCAGTACACCCAGGCGATCTGGTGGAAGTGCGCGCCCATCTGGCATACACCGGCGAGACCAGCATGGGGCTGGCGATCGAGGTGCACACGGGAGCGCTGAACCAAGAAGCGCTGCAAGCCGTGTTGCACTGCAGCGCCGTGTACGTGGCGCTGGACGCTTCGGGCACACCGCGTGAGGTAGATCGCTTCAATCCGGAAACGCCTGGCGACATGGCACTGGCGCAGCGCGTACAAGCACAGATTGCCGCCGCACAGGCGGTTCAGTGAGCGGCGCCGCGGCAGCGGCACCGCAAGGCCTGGGTACACGCGACCTGCTGGCGGCGCTGGCCGTGGTCATCATCTGGGGACTCAACTTCATTGCCATGAAGTGGGGTCTTGAGAGCTTCACACCCTTTGAGCTTGGCGCCGTGCGCTACATCGCGGCGGCCTTTCCCATGGTGTTTCTGGTGCGCCCGCCGCGCATCGGCTGGCGCTGGGTCGTCGTTTTTGGGCTGTTCCAGGGAGTCGGCCAGTTCAGTTTCGGATTTTTCGCGCTGAAGTTGGGCATGACAGCCGCACTCGCCAGCGTGCTGATGCAAACGCAGGTGTTTTTCACCGCGCTGTTTGGCTTTATGGCCTTGGGTGAGCGGCCCAGCCGCCCGCTGTTGATTGGCATGGCACTGGCGGCCGTTGGCCTTGGGTGCTTTGCCATGAACTTCATCGGACCCGAGGCGGGCAGCGCCGGTGGCGCCACACTGATTGGCATTGCGCTCACACTGTGCGCGGCCGCCTCGTGGTCGGTCTCCAACATCGTCGCGCGCCTAGCGCAGCGCGCAGCGCCGGGCTACGACCCTATCGCCTTCGTCGTGTGGTCCTGCCCCGCGCCGATTCTGGCGTTTGTAGCACTGGTGGCAGTCTCGGAGCCCGACGCCGGGCGCTGGCTGCAACTGGACACCTGGCATGCCTTGCCGGGGCTCGCCTGGGGTTCGGTCGCGTACTTGGGCTGGGCGGCCACCATCGTCGGCTACAGCTTGTGGACACGCCTTCTCACGCGCCATCCAGCCAACAAAGTCGCGCCCTTCAGCCTGGGCGTGCCGGTGGTGGGCCTGGCAGCCGGACTGCTGGTGCTTGGGGAAGTGGTGACCGGCTGGCAATGGGTCGGCACCGCTTTTGTCGTGGCGGCACTGGCCTGCGTGGTGCTGGGCGGGCGCCTGGCGCAGCAGCAGCG
>JBQMQB010000044.1:0-1603 GCA_052172715.1 Giesbergeria sp.
GCAACGTCGGCGTCAAAGCCGCCGTCGTCCCCCGCCTTGCCCTCGAACACAGTGTCGAGAAAGGCGATCTTCTTGATCTGCAGGCCCTCGGTCAACACGAAAGACACACGGTCGTCCCAGGTGAGCGCCAACTTGGTGGGCAGCTTGCCCGCGGCGATATGCGCCTGCACTTCCTCGATATCGAGCGGGTGGCGCGCATAGCGCACCACGGCCTTGGCCTCGTCGGCCGCCTTGAGCTCGCAGTCGCGGTCCACGGAAAATCCTGCCGGCGGCTCCTGGCTGGCAAGCCAATGCGACATGGCGGCCTGTGGGCTGGTTTGGGTACTTAACAACGAGAGCGCCAAGCCAGGCAGGGCTTCGGTCAGCAGAGTCACCACCTCGTCGGCGCGCGCCTGGCTGCCGGTATCAAGCACCAGAGTGCACGCATCCGGGTCAATCCAGACCCATGTTGAGGCAAGTTTGGTGAACGCCATGGGCAGCAGGTCCAGCATGGCTTCGTCCTTAAGGTCGCGCCTTTCCCGCTTACCAGGCTTGCGGCCTGTTTCCTGTTCGATGCGCTCGGCCTTCTCTTGTACCCGCCGCGTGAGCACCGAACCTGGCACCACCTTCGCCTCAGTCATAAAGCGCAGCACCCATTGGTTGCCCACCGACTCGGCCAGCAGCCCATGCGCTTCGCCCCGCGGTGGCACCCAACCGGTAGAGCGCTCCTGTGTGGCGCCGCATTCGGCAAAGGGCACGCCGGCCATAGCCTGCTCGAGCTGCGTGAGATCGCATTGCCATCCGGGCGCAATGCGGTAGACGATCATGTTCTTGAACACCAGGGACATCCTTTGGGTGGGCAGTGCGACGCACAAGCATTGCGCGTCGCTGAGAAAAGAGAGCGATTGTCGCGGTTGGAGCCCACCGACCCAGGCCCGGCACCTGTGCAGGCAGATCGCCCAGCGGTTGTGAGCAACGAAATTACTATGTTATTGATAGCAAGAGCTGGACGCAAGTGAACAACCCCCGTCATTTTCCTGGTCTCTTCGGAGCCGCTTGTAAACGCATCGAAACTTTACATAGCCTCACACCACGCGCATGGCGGCCTTACATGGCGGCGCAACACTGGACTCCAACGCAGGCACAGGGCCTGCGCCAGATGCACCCCACCACGCAAAGGAATCCCCATGACACCGTTCACCCGCCGCCTCGCCACTGCTGCTGCTTGTGCTGCCCTCGCGCTGCCCGTACTGGCGCAGACCACCGCCACCAGCCCAGCGGCGACACCCACCGACCCCGTAGCCACCCAATCCGCCAACGTTGGCCCGGCAGCTAGCCGCCAGGCCAAAAGCCAGATATGGAAAGAGAAACGCGCCGAACGGCACACGGCCCGCCTGGCAGAGCTGAAGAAGACACTGGCCATCACCCCGGCGCAAGAACCCGCCTGGACCACTTTCTCCCAGGCGATGCAGCCGCGCAACAAGGCCGACCGCTCAGAACGCCAGGCCATGGAGAAACTCACCACACCAGAACGCATCGACCGCATGCGCACACTGCGCGCCGAGCGCAATGCCGCGATGGACGCGCGCCTGGATGCGACCAAGGCCTTCTACACCCAGCTTGA
>JBQMQB010000044.1:1703-5329 GCA_052172715.1 Giesbergeria sp.
AAGTTATCCAGTTTGCACAGACTCCGCAACAGGCCTGCGCCCACATACTTGTACTGGCTGCAAGCCCATGATTTGCAAAGACCAATAGCCGTTGTCCACAGAATTGGCCGACCCTCTACTATTCCTACTATTTAAATAAAGAATACTAAGAGGAGATACAGGGAACAGCGCAGCGCACGAAAAACGTCCTTTTCCGGGCGATTTTTTGCGTTTGGCGTACCAAAAAAATGGGAAGTCCTGTCGGACTTTGGGCATCGAAAGCGAAAAATTAATCGCAGCGGCCTGTTTGCAGCCCGGATTTCCAAGCCCGACGGGTTCGCAGGTTCCTACCGCCCGTGTCGCCTACGCGCAAGAGACTCGTTCAGCGCCACTCGGTACTGAGCAGCTTTAAAGTCGGTTACGCGATTAGGTTGTGGTTTTGCAAACGGTCGCCTGCAACAAACCGGTCAACGCTTGGATGTCCATGGGTTTGTTGTACAAATAGCCTTGGAAGGCCATGCAACCGGCCTGGAGCAGCATTTCGCGTTGTTCTAGGCTCTCCACCCCTTCGGCGATGACATCGAGCCCCAGCGCAGCGCTGAGCGCGACAATGGTGTCGACGATCGCTGCATCGTTGGGGTCGCTTAGCAGGTCGCGCACAAAGCTCTGGTCGATCTTGAGCTGGTGCAGGGGCATGCGTTTCAGGTAGCTAAGGCTGGAGTAGCCGGTCCCGAAGTCGTCCAGTGAAAATCCGACTCCGATGTCGCACAGCGCCTCCATCGTGCCGATGGTGGCTTCCACATCGTCGACCAGCACGCTTTCGGTCAGTTCGAGCTTCAGGCGCCGCGCTGGGGCGCCTGTGATCGCCAGCGTGCGCGAGACCTCGTCGACAAAGCTGGCGCTGCGAAACTGTTTTGAGCTGACATTCACCGCCATGGTCAGGTGGCACAGATCGGGAGATGTTTGCCACTGCGCAAGCACTTCGCATGCGGTGTGCAATACCCAGCGGCCCAGGGTAAGAATGAGACCTGTTTCTTCTGCCACCGGGATGAACTCGGACGGCGAGACCATGCCGCGCTGCGGATGTTTCCAACGCGCAAGGGCCTCCACGCCCAGCCAGTGACCGTCGCGGTAGATCTGAGGCTGGTAATGGAGTAGAAATTCACCCTGCGCCAAGGCTGCGCGCATGTCGGCTTCCAGCGCGGCGCGAGCGGTGACCACGGCCTGCATGTGCGGGTTGTAAAAGCGCAGCGTGTTGCGCCCACTGTTCTTGGCTTGGTACATAGCCAGATCCGCGTGCTTGAGCAGGTCGCCCACGGTGGCGTTGCCTTCGCCAAAGGGCGCGATGCCGATGCTGGGGGTGGTCCGGTAGTGGTAGCCGTCCAATTGGTAGGGCTGTGCGACGGTGGTGAGGATTTTTTCTGCCACCGCCCGTGCATTGAGTGCCAGCGTGCCAGGTTCGCTACTGAGCCTCTCAAGCATCACTACGAATTCGTCGCCTCCCAGGCGTGCAACAGTATCGTTTTCGCGTATGCAAGTCTCCAATCGATGGGCGACCTGCTGCAGCAGCAGGTCGCCCTTGTCGTGGCCCAGGGTGTCGTTGAGGGTTTTGAAATTGTCCAGATCAATGAACAGCAGCGCCCCACCCAGCCCTGTGCGTGCAGCATTCGCCAGGGCTTGGCGGGCACGGTCCATCAGCAGCATGCGGTTGGGAAGGCCCGTGAGAGCATCGTAAAAGGCAAGTCGCTGAATTTCGCGTTCGGTGGCCTTGCGTTCGCGGATATCGGTGTTGATGGCAAGGATGCTGCTGGCTGCACCTTCTTCGCCGCTAACCAGGGTCCAACGCCCTTCGGTGTCGATGGTGTGGCCATCTTGGTGGCGCTGCACCAACTCGCCTGACCATTCCCCGGATGCCCGTACCAATTGCGTGGCACGTTCGAAATGCTCTTGGTCCACATGCAACAGCGCATCAATAGCCTGGCCCATGGCCTGTTCCTGGGACCAGCCGTAAAGCCGCTCTGCCCCGCGGTTCCAGTAGGTGACGCGGTTCGACAGGTTGCGCACAATGATCGCGTCGCGCGCCTGGTCGAGCAAGGATGCCTGGCGCCGGATATAGGCATCGGCAGCCAAGCGTTCAATTTCTGCTGCGGCGCGCGAAGCAAAAATCTGCAAGGTCGATTGCACAAAATCCGGGTTTTGCAGCGGCTGACGAAACAGCACAAACAGCATGCCTGTCACCACACCAGCGCTGTCGCACAGTTGCTGGCCGGCATAGGCTTCTGCTGCCGTTTGGCCCACAACCACTGAAGCTGGAAACTGCGCCCGCAAATCCCGCGTGACGCAAAACTGGGCCTGGGTCGTCAGCCGTTCGCTCGGTGTCCCGCTGAGCACGTAGTCGGCGTTGGGCACCAGTTCCCCGTTGATCACCAATGCCAGCGTCATCAGCCGATTAGGTGCACCATGGCTACTTGGAACAAAGCGGCCAAGGCAGGCAGTTTCCGCTCCCAATGCCTCCGTCATGTTGTGCACCAGCTGCACGAAGAATGCGGTCCCGGTAGAAGCGGACACTGAAGCCGCTACCTTCAACACCGAAGCCTGCATGCTCTGCTGTGCGTGCCGTACCCGCAAACTCAGGATGCCAAAGGCCAGATCTTTGGCCAGCTCATCAAGCAATTCACTTTCGTGCTGGCTGATTTCCAGCACATCGGGTGCATAGAGGTAGAGCACGCCAAAACTGCGTTCTCCATCTTTGAGCGGCAGGCACACCATGCCATTGAACCCACGCTCATGGAGCCGCTGTGCAATCCATTGGTAGGACGGCGCGTCGTGCAGATCGCGCACGATGATGGTTTTGCCGCCGCGTATCACTTGCCCAGAGGGGCCTTGGCCATGCGGGCTGTTTGCATCCCAGGAAAGAGTCAATCTCTCCAGATAACCATCGTTGGCACCGGCGTTGGCCACGCATTCAATGGATTTTTCCGCGTCGTCGAGAGCCAGCCCCACCCAGGTCATGCGGTAGCCGCCGAACTCTACGGTAATGCGGCATACAGCTTCCAGCAATTGGGTTTCAGATTCTGCGCGCACGATGGCTTCGTTGCACGCGCTGAGCAGGTGCCGCGCCCGTGCCATGCGCGTGACCTCGCGTTCTGCAGCAAGGCGTTTGGTAATGTCGGTGGCCATGCATTGGCGCGCCGCTGCACCGTTGAAGGCAACGGTGCGGGAGGCCACCTCCACATCCATAGGCGTACCGTCCATGCGCTGGTGTCGCATGCGCAGTGGATGGTTGTCTGAGCCTTCATCGAGTGCCAGAACGGCCTGAAGCTGAAGTTGGTGATTTCCTGCTGGCCACAGATCGGGTAGGTACATGGTGAGCAACTGCTCGCGGCTGTAGCCATAGACCTGGGCCATAGCTTCATTGACCGCCAGCAGCGGGAAACCCTCGCTCAAGGAAAACACCCACATGGGCTGTGGGTGTGTCTGGAACAGACCTTCGTACTGTTTTTGTGAGATCTGCAGCTGCGCCGCCACATGCCGCAACTTAAGGAGCGCGCCTACCGATTCACACAAAATTTCCAAATGTGCCAAATCGCTGTCTGCAAAAGCTCCAGCCACGCTGGACCACACTTTGAGTGCACCCACCACAGCGT
>JBQMQB010000044.1:5429-11155 GCA_052172715.1 Giesbergeria sp.
TCTGCAAAAGCTCCAGCCACGCTGGACCACACTTTGAGTGCACCCACCACAGCGTCGTCGCGCCGCAGCGGCACCGCAAGCGCCGCGCCCACCGGGGCAGCATGCGCGCCAGTAGCCAGCGGACAACCGGCACCTGCTGCATCGTTGCAGCGCCGCGATTTCCCGGTCGAGAGCGTGGGCCACAAGGGGCTGTCCGCCAGTGGCACCCATCGGCCCACGTCAAGCAAGTGGCTGCCTGCGACGGCCGCGCAGCGCAAGCCTGCGCCTTCGAGAAACTCAAAGCTTGCGCCTTCACCGTTGGTGGCGTCCATCGCAGCCTGTACAGCATGCTGCAGCAGACAGTCGTCGCTCAGCGTGGACGAAGAAAGTTGCTGCTGAACCCTGACCAGGATCGCATGCATGTGCGCATCGTGCGCAGCGTCTCGGGTCAAGGCGTTCCGTGCATCGCGCACCAGCCCTGGCTGCGCCGCAGCATCAGTCGCCGATGAAGAACTGGCAATGGAAGCGCCCATGAATCTCTCTTTTTTGAGAAAGCCTCAGCGGCAACGCGCAGGCGCAGCCCTTATCACATGACGAAATGAAATTTAATTCCAATATACACCGCAAGGCCTTCAGGAAACCAATCGAAGTGCGCGCCGTGCGCGCGTCCCCGCTGCCAGTCGTGCCAGCACAGGCGCGGTCTGCGCCATGCTGATGCAGGCGTCGGTCACCGAAACTCCCCGGCGCAATGGCTGACCGGCGACGATGTCCTGGCGCCCTTCTTCGAGGTGGCTTTCAATCATCACGCCGATGATGCGGCTGTCACCGGCTGCAACTTGCCCGGCCACATCCTCTGCCACCGTGATCTGACGCTGGTGTTGCTTGCTGCTGTTGGCGTGCGAGACATCGACCATCACCTGCTCGCGCAGGCCGACGGCTCGCAGCAATGCGCAGGCGGCTTCTACCTCGGCGGCGCTGTAGTTGGGTGTTTTGCCCCCGCGCAGGATGACATGGCAATCGTCGTTTCCGCGTGTCTCGAATATGGCGGCTTGGCCCATTTTGGTCATGCCCATGAACGCATGCGATGCCTGCGCTGCCTGAATAGCGTCGCTCGCCACTTTCACGCCGCCGTCTGTGCCGTTCTTGAAGCCTACCGGGCACGACAGGCCGCTGGCGAGCTGGCGGTGGCTCTGGCTCTCGGTCGTGCGTGCGCCAATCGCGCCCCAGCTCACGAGGTCGCTGATGAACTGGGGGCTGAGCAGGTCGAGAAACTCGGTACCTACCGGCAGGCCCAGCTCCAGCACGTCCAGCAGCAACTGGCGCGCCATTTCCAACCCTTCGTTGATGGCAAAGCTGTCGTCCATGTGTGGGTCGTTGATGTAGCCCTTCCAGCCCACTGTGGTGCGGGGCTTTTCAAAATACACGCGCATCACGACCAGCAGATCTTCGGCGTGCGCATCTGCCAAGCTTTTGAGCGAGTGCGCGTACTCCATCGCCTGGCTATGGTCGTGGATGGAGCAGGGCCCGACGACGGCGATCAACCGGTCGTCCTGGCCATGCAGCACGCGCGAGATGGCGTTGCGGCTGTCTTCAACCAGCGCCAGTGTTGCGGCGGGCACCGGTAGCCACTCTTCTAGCAGCGCAGGGGTAATGAGTGGGCGCACGGCTTTGATGCGCGTATCGTCAATGCGCGTGGTGTCTTGGGTGGAAAGCGGCTCGGAGGTTCGCGGCTGGTGTGTCATGCACGCTATTGTCGCGTGCCGCGCGGGTGACCGTTCAGGGCCGACGGAACTCTTGGCTCTGCCGCGCCCAGTAACCGGCAGTGAGCACATCGAGCCGCACCTCGCCCCCGCTGGAGGGCGCATGCACAAAACGCCCGGCGCCTACGTAGATACCGGCATGGGTGGGCCGACGGCCGCGCCCGAACAGCACCAAGTCGCCAGTGCGCAGATCGTCCGCGTCGACCGTTTCGCCCCAGCCACTCAGCTGCGCCACAGTGCGTGGCGGCGGTGTGCCTACCTCGTTGCGGTACACATAGCCGATTAGCCCGCTGCAATCAAAGCCGCCTGTCGGCGTATTGCCGCCATAGCGGTAGGGTGTGCCCACCAGGCCCAGTGCGTGGATCGCGATGTTGCTCGCCTGGTCGCCCGAAAGCGTGGACGGCGTCCCCCGCGTGTGGCGCTGCACGTTCGAAGAGGTGCTACAACCGCTCAGCAGCAAAGTGCAGACCAGCGCCAGCGCGCACAGCGTGCGCCCATTTGCGCACGAGGATAGGTATTTGTTTGTTCCAGGTACAAAAATCTGCATCGAAATGGCCTTGCCGCTGGATGGATAAGCCATGATAGCTATCAAAACCAGAGTGATCAAGACGCCGCGTCAACGCCCCATGGGCGAAACACCGATCAGCAGCAGATGGGCCCAGAAGGCAAACCCGGCCCAGGCGACCAGGCCCAACAGCACGGTGGTAGCGGTGCCCGCCAACGTTCCGGCAGGGTAGTGCGTGTTCTGTGCACGGTCGCGCTGGCGCGCGGCGCGAAAGCTCAGCACGGCCCACAGCAGAAAGCTGCCAAACAACAGCACG
This sequence comes from Giesbergeria sp., assembly GCA_052172715.1. Classification (GTDB taxonomy): domain Bacteria; phylum Pseudomonadota; class Gammaproteobacteria; order Burkholderiales; family Burkholderiaceae_C; genus Simplicispira. The sequence goes on from JBQMQB010000044.1 coordinate 7,990, forward strand.
TCGGCTAAGTTGCCGTTGGACAGTAGGTGCGCCAACGCCCACAGCTTGACCGCCAGCACCATGGGGTGGTGCCACCGGGCCTTGAAAGCGTTGCGCGGCACATAGGCGGCTACCAGCAACACGAAGGCCGCCAGCGTGAACAGCGAGGCAGCGTGGCGCATGGCCACCGGCGGCGTCCACAGCACCAGCGGATCCTGCCGAGCCAGGCTGTAGCCCCATACGACGAGGGCAAACCCGGCAAGGGAAATCACCGCATACAGGCCCTTCCAGGCGCCTTCACCCAGACGCGACTGCATACCCGTGCGCCAGCCGTCGGCCACGATGCGTACCGAGTGCACGCCCAGAAACAGCACCAGCCCGAGGATGAGAATGACCATGAAAAATTCTTCGTTGAAGCAATGGGGCGTAAGTGTAGGCAAACGCGCGCCAGCGCGCAGGTGCGGTGCGCCTGGCGTGGCTCAGGCCTGCTGGCTGTAGCGCTCCAAAAACTCCGGTAGCCGCGCCTTTGGGCAGGCCTGGAGCGCCAGCAGGAAGTCGTGCTGCGGGTTTGCCACGCCACAATGCTCGCGCAGATGCCCTTGCATGCGCAGCAGCAACTGTGCTGTCACACTTGCGTCGGCCAGGGCCCGATGGGCTGCGCCGGCGCTCTCTATGCCGTGGTAATCCACCAGCGTGCCCAGTTTGTGGTTGAGGGCGTTCGGAAACAACCGGCGTGAGAGGCGCACCGTGCAGGCATACGGGTGGGCAGCGTCGCAGCCCACGCGTGCCAGTTCGGCCTGCCAGAAACCTCGGTCAAACGGCGCGTTGTGAGCCACCATCGGTGCACCGGCGACAAAAGCGTGCGCCTCGCGCATTACTTCGCCTGCGGCTGGTGCCGCTGCCACCATGGCGTTGGTGATCCCGGTGAGCTGGGTGATAAAGGGCGGCACCCAGACGCCTGCATTCATCAGGCTTTGAAAACTGCCCACCACCTGCCCGCCCTCGATCATCACGATGGCGACCTCAGTGGCCCGTGCCCCCTGGCCGGGTGAGCTGCCAGTGGTTTCAAAGTCGACAACGGCGATGCGGGAGGACACGGATGATTGAGAAAATTAGATAAAAATAGCCATTAGCGCATATGTGACAAGCGCTAATAGCTATTGAATATAGAGCAAATTAGGCGCTTATCGTGGGGGGGTGCCTGCCAGCGGATGCTCCACAAAGAAGCGCAGCATCTCCTGCGAGGCATTTACTCCGGTGGCGCTGGTGTGGCTGCCACGCGCATCGCCGCCAGACCAGGCGTGGCCTGCGCCGTGCAGCAGCCAATGCTCGGCTTGCACGGCCCCAGCACCTGCAGAACGCACGAGGGTACGCGTATAGCGCTGCCCATCGCCGCTTTGGCCAGATTCTGTTTCAGACCTTCCGTGTCGCGCTGCCGTGCCCAGAAGCTGCTCGCCATTGCGTGGGTGCACGGTGGTATCGCGGTCGCCATGGAAGACGATGAGCGGCACGGCAAGGTCACCGCCTTGGTCTCTGGTCTCGTAGCCCTTGGCTCCACCTTTCATCGCCGAGAGGGCGCCCAGCATGTTGTGCGCCGCCCCTGCCGCCAGACCCGAATGCACGCCGACGGCGGCAAACACCTCTGGGTACTCGCGCGCCAGCAGCGCCGCCATGGCGCCGCCTGCCGACAGTCCGGCCACGTACACGCGGCGCGGGTCCACCGCTTCGGTGGCCATCACCTGGCGCACCATTGCCAGCAGCAGCGCAGGTTCGCCAGCGCCCGCGCGTTGGTCCTCCGGTCGAAACCAATTCCAGCAACCGTTGTGGTTGGCAGTGCGTGGCTGCGTGGGGTACAGCACCAAGGCGCCTGCGCTTTCGGCTGCGGCGTTCATGCGCGTGCCGCGCGCGAAGTCTTGCGCGTCCTGGGTGCAGCCGTGCAGCATCAAGACGAGGGGGCGTCCGGCCGGTGCGGCAGCGCTCGTAGGCGCGTACACATGCAAAGGGTGCTCGGTGCCGAGGTGCCGGAACGCCGTGCGTTCAAAGCGACCCTGCCCGTCGGTGCTCGAAGGCGATCGCGGCGAGCGGGTGGCGCTGGCACGTAGGTCTTGCACATCGTCGATGTCGCTGCGGGAAAAGCGCGCGGCGCTCTCTCGTCGGGCAGTGCCGGGTGCCGGCCGTTGGCTGCCAGTGGTAGAGCTGGACCGCTTCTCGGCCCCTGGCAAATCGCCCATCAGCAGGCTGCTGGCACGCTGCAGTTCACCGCGCTGCACCAGTGCCAGTGCTTCGGCCATTGATGCGCGCAATGCAGGGTTGCCGTCAAATGTGAAAGGAATGGTGCTCATGGCAGCATCCTCCCGCGCAAGGCGGTCTTGACTTCGGCACTGGCCTGAAACGCCCCGAGCACGGTCACGGAAGCGATGGTGGCGCTGGCGAGTTCTGCGCTTACGTCGGCCTCAATCACCGCCAAGCCGAGCACGCGAATATCCAAGGCTTCACCCGCGCGCTGCACGGCCTCAAGCTCTGCCCTGCCAAAGCGCTGCAGGCCCAGAACCAGTGATTTGCGCGTCACCACTTGCCGCACCGCGTCTTGCTGAGCCGCAAGCTGGCTGCGGATGGCCGTGCGGATGAAATCCGTACGGTTGCTGTAAAAACCTTCGGCCACCAACAAGTCGATGTGGCCCAAGTCCACATAGCCGAGGTTGATGGTGACTTTCTCGTTTTCCGGTACGCGCAGCTTGGGTGCGTCTATGGGGGAAATCTTGTTCATTTAACTCCATGAACCATCTGTATGGATGGTGGATGGAGATTAGCACAGGCAAGAATGGTGAGGAAGCGCAGTGCCTTCGTGCTTTATCAGCTTGTTCGGTGGGGAGTGCGCTCTGGTGTGCCCTAAAAAATCAACACTGAGCGAGCGCGCAGCGCTTTTGCACAGGTCGGATACAGCTATCAAATACGGAGTATCAACCGGGAAACTGTACTTGCTCAAGCACTTCCCGGTGTGCCTGCACCGACTGCAGCACCAACGGGTGCAGGCCCGCGCCGCCGCTGTCCACATGGGCCAAAAATCGTTGGCGCATGCGTGGTACCCAGAACTTGCGGATGTGCTGGGCGATGCCTTCCAAGGCTTCGCCACGGTCGGGCATGGAGTCGAAGAAAGTGCCGATCTGGTTGGCCATTTTGACCAGGG
>JBQMQB010000045.1:0-11062 GCA_052172715.1 Giesbergeria sp.
TCACGATGTTGGCGCCCGACTGGCTTGAGTTGGTGCCGATCACACCGATCGTGCCATCGCCTTGCTTGCCCAGGATGCCCTGCCACTGGATACCGAATTCCGCCAGCTTGCTGGCGGTGACCTCGACGATCAGGCTCTCCACCAGCACCTGCGCGCGCCGGCCGTCGAGCTGGTCGATCACGGTGCGCAACTGCCGGTACTGCGGCTCGGGCGCCGTGATGATGAGCGAGTTGGTGGCCGGATCGGCCTGGATTTGCCCGCCGGTCGAGGGCGCCGTGCTGCTGGCGCCGCCCAGGCTGCCACCACCGGCACCCAGGCCGCCCCCGCTGGCGCTCCCCATGCCCGTGTTGCTGGCAGAAGCTGTGCTGGTGCCGCCCGTGGTGGTGCTCAGGCTGCTGATGCTGCCGCTGGCACTGGCGCCTGAACCTCCGCCCGCCGCCATGGCAGCGCGCAGCGTGGTGGCCAGTTTGGTGGCGTCCGCATTCTTCAGGTAGACCACGTGGATGTTGCCGCTGGCGGCGCTGCTGCCTGGGGCGGGCGCCTGGTCGAGCTTTTGCACCAGCGCGCGCACCTGGGCCAGGCGCGCCGGGTTGGCGGCGCGCAGGATCAGTGAATTGCTGTGCGGTTCGGCCAGCAACGTGGTTTTGAACGAGGTGTCGCTCTGGCCCGGGGCGCCCGGGGCGGCGCTGCCCGAATCAACCAGGCGCGCCACCAGCGGTGCCAGGTCGCTGGCGATGGCGTGCTTGAGCGGGATGATCTCCACATCGCTGGCGTTGGAGACATCCATGGCCGCAATGATCTTGCCCAGGCGCTGCAGGTTGTCGGCGTAGTCGGTGATCACCAGTGCATTGGTGCCCGGGTTGGCGTTGATGGTGTTGTTCGGGCTGATCAGCGGGCGCAGCACCGGTACCAGGTTGTTGGCGCTTTCGTAGTTGAGCTTGAAGATTTGCGTCACGATCTGCCCCCCCGCAGGGCCTGCACTGCCCGCCCGGGCCACGCTCACCGAGCCGCCCTGCAGCTTGGCGTCGGCTTCGGGCACCACCTTGTACAGCCCGGCGGCCTCGACCACCGTAAAGCCCTGCAACCGCAGCGCCGCCAGAAATTGCTGGAAGGCTGCTGCCGGGGGTACGGCATGCTCGGTCACCAGGTTGAGCTGGCCCTTGACGCGCGGGTCCACCACCACATTGCGCCCGGTGATGGTGGCCATGGTGCGGGCCACGGCCTCGATCTCGGCGTTGGCAAAGTTTAGCGTCACGGGTTCGCCCGGGCGCACGCTGGCAGTACTGGTGTCCAGCGCTGTTTGCGCGTAAATTGTGTTGCTAGCGCTTGCCAGTAAAGCACTTGCAGCTATTGTAGTCATAGCAAAACGCAGGCGGTGCTTGGTCAGAGAGGTCATACGATGTCCAGGGTTAACCCAGCGAAATGATGGAACGTGCGCCGTTGCGCCGCCCGATGATGTTGAGCAGGTTCGACAGCGCGCCCTCGCGCTCGGGCGCGGCGCTGGCCTCGCCCGTAAAGCGCAGGCGCTGCCCCACCCACTGCCCGTTGCCCGTGAGCTGCAGCGCGCCCTGCAGCGTCTGCAGGCCCAGCGTGGGCGCCGCGCCGCCCTGCAGTGTGAGGCGGTAGCTGCCCATGGGGCGCAGTGTGGACAGGCGGGACGACATGGACAGCGCGTCGAGTTGCGCCTGCCCTTCCAGCACCATCCGCCCGGCGGCCCAGTCCATTTGCAGGCCCCGGGTTTCCAGCGCAAGCTGGCCCTGGGGCTGCAGCGTGTTCCAGGGCGTTCCCAGGCCGGCCAGCACGGCGGCTGGCCAATGGCTCTTGCCATCGGCCACGGTGATGTGGGCACCGTTCCAGCGGGCCCGGGCCAGAAGCTGCAGCGGCGCGGGGGTGCAGCAGGCGGCATCAATCTGCGCGCGCAAGCCGCCCCAGACCGGGCGCAGACGCCAGCCGATCCGGCCTGGCAGGGCGGCCTGATCCTGGCTGGCGTGGCCGCCGGTCAGCACCAACTGGCCCGAGCCGGTCCAGACGGTGCCGCGTACCCCGGTCAGCAGCACGCGCTGGCTGCTGGCCTGGGCCACACCGTTGGCAAGCCACTGCGCAGGGGCAAACACTACCAGGGTGGACAAGGTGCCCGCCAGGGCACCGCACAGCGCCCAGGCCCAGGGCGCGCGCGCCGCAGGGGCGGTGCCCGAGGCGCGTGCGAGGGGGCTGTTGCGGCGGCTGGACATGAAGGCAGGCAAGCGGCGTGGCGGCAGATAGTCAGCGTGGCGGCAGGGCCAGCACGATGCTGCCATCCCAGCGCACACCCGGTGCCGCTGCGCTGGCAGGCGCGCCAGTGCGGGATTCGGGCGCCGGGCTGCGCACCAGGCGCATGTCCTGAGGCGCGGCACGCGCATTTCCACGGGCCTGTGCCAGCCAGCTGGCCAGTGCATCGGCAGGGGAGCCCTTGAGGGTGAGGGTGGCGTGGTCGCCATTGAGCGTCAGGCGCGCATTGCTCCCCAGCGTGCTGGTCACAGAGGCCTGCAGCGCGCGCTGGGCCTCGTCGGCATTGGCGCGCGGCTGGGCCTGCAGTTGCAGGGCCTCGGCCTGCAGGGCCTGCATGTGCTGGAGTTGCCCATCCAGGCTGGCATGGCGGGCCGGGGCGCTGCGCAAGGTCTGCAGTGCAGGGGCCAGCGCCAGCCACCACAGCAGCGCCAGGGCCACCACGGTACTGGCGGTCAACAGCAGGCTTTGCTCGCGAGGAGCCAGGGCCTGCCAGCGGGCTTGCAGGGCGCTGGCGGAAGTGCGGGAGGGGGGTATGCTGCGGTTCATGGCGTGGTGTCGGGACGCACCAGCAGGCTGTCGCCGTCGATGTACAGGCTGTAGCCGCTGGCGCGTGCGGTGTTGGTGGCGTCGGACAGCTCCTGAGGTGCCAGCGAGAGGCCGCGCAGGCGCAGTTCGCCCGCGGCGTACTCGATGGCGGAGGGTTGTTGCGCCGGGGGCAGGGCCAGGGCAGCGGCGGACAGCAGCGGTTCCAGGTCACGGGCTGAGGTGCTGCCGACCGCCTGGCGAAGCAGGGCCAGTTCGCGCTCCATTTGCACCGGGGCGTCCACCACCACTTTGACCTGCGGGAAGGTCTGCGTCAGGGCATTGCGTACACCCGCCTGCTTGGCCGCCAGCGATTGGCGCTCTTGCCAGGCCCAGGCGTTGAGGCCCACCAGGTGCGCCACGACCAGCAGCGCAGCGCCCCAGCGCGCGGCACGCCACTGCGGTGCCCGCAGCAGGACGCCAGCCAAGCCGCCCGCCTTGCGCAGTGCTCGGGTGCGCCCGGTGCTGGCAAGGTCGAACTGGGCCAAGTCCCAGGCGGTGTGCGCGGCGCGCAGCGCGTTGTCGCTGTCGGTATGCAACTGCACCGGGCGGCCCAGTAGCTGTTCGGCCAGCGCGGCCACGGCCGGGGCAGCCAGCACAGGGGGCGGCTCCTGTGCGGCGTCGGTGCCCGCCAGAGCCAGTGCGGCACCCGAGAGCGGCAGTACGGCGACGCCCTGCGCCGCGCCCTGGCCGACCATGGCTAGCCGGGCATCGTCGGGGGTGCCCAGCGCATACAGCTCGCACTGGCCGCTGGGCGTGGGGCCCGGGGTGAATTCAGGTACCACGCGCGAGACGGGGCGGCCCGCCGCCTCCAGATCCTGCAGCGCGCCGCGCAGCCAGGCACGGTCGCAGACGGTCACCCAGGCTGCAGTCCCGGGCTTGGCGCCGGGTTCCAGGGCAAAGTGCAGTTGCGTCGGCTCGTCGAGCAGGCGCTCTTCCAGCAGGCCGTCGAGCACGGCGCGCAGGCGCGGCGACTGCAGGCCAATGCCCGGCGGCAGGGCCACACGCTGCCAGGATAGCGCTTGCGCGGGGACTACGGCCACGACCTCTCCAGCGCGGCCCACGGCGGGCAGCAGGCTGGCGCGTGCGCTGGCGTGGCGTGTCGCGCTGTGCCCGTCAAGACTCAGCGTGTAGTGGTATTCGGTGGCGGGGCCGGAGCGCGCTAGGGGCAGGGTAAGGATCAGGGTGCTCATGGAAAAACTTCGCGGGCCATTGTAGGGGGCGTGTGAGTCTGACTCGCTCAGGAAATCCCCGGCATCTGCGCACCCGTGCGTTCGCGCCAGACGGTAGTGGCCTCCAGGCCCAGGCGGCGCACCAGTGAGCGCTCCTGCACCACCGCTGTCCCCAGGCGCAGGCGGCCATGCACCTCGAAGTACGAGGACGCCACGCCGTGTTCGCTTCCGTTGAGTTCCACCTGGCCGCCCAGGAGTTTTTGCACGTCGTCCAACGAGCGGAAGTGCTGCAACTGCCGTGCCGCCATGATCTTGGTGGCGCCCGCGCGGTCCAGGCCACGGATGGCGGCCATCAGCACTTCGGCCCCCGCGGTGTTAAGGTTGACCGGCTTGCGCTCAGGCAGCAGTGTCACGTGCGGGGCCAGCAGCTCCAGGATGCGGGGTGCCAAGCCCAGCCAGGCCAGTTGGGCCAGGGACTGCGGTATCAGCGGTGCGTTGGCGTTTTCATTGCCCGGCGCCTGGGCCTGGCGCAGGGCCTGCACCATCGTCGTCAGCTCGGCCAAGGGCAGGCCCAACTGGGCAAACAGGCGTTCGAACTGCGCGAGCACCGTTTCGTTGACCGTGTCGCCGCTTACCAGATTGGTCAGGTTCAGGCGCGACTGCATGTCGATGATATGGCCCGAGAGGAAGGCCTCTTCGCCACCACCTGCATCGTCGATCTGCGCCACGTTGCGGTCTGCCGCCAGAAAGGTGGACAGGCGCGCTTCCTCGAGCGGCACGGCCCAGGGTTCGGCCAAGTGGTCAGCGCCGCCTGCGCGGCCGTCTTCGATGAGGATCAGGCGCGACCAGTCGAGCGCGCCGATCAGGATCCAGGCCGACTGGATGCGCGCGCGCTCGGCCGTCTCGACCTCGACACTGCGCCATTGCTGCCACAGCGCTGTGGCAGCGAAGGTGGCGACCAGTGTCACGATCAGCATGGCGGCCAACAGGGCGGCACCGCGCTGGCGGGTGTGGATGGGTGGGCTCATGACTTGCCCCCACCGCGCAGGGGGTTCACCCAGTCGCGTACCAGCGTTCCGCCCAGGGATGCTCCATCGGGCAGATCCAGTTGCAGGCGCACGCCGTCGGGGATGAGCGCGCCCACGGCGTTGACGTCGCCCGGCAGCGTGCCGGGGCTGGACAGCGGGTTGCTCCAGGCGTCGCCCCGGTAAAAGAACACGCGCCAGTCGGTCAGCGGCAGGATGGCCACTTCGCCGCGCTGGTCGGCATCGCCAGGGTTGCGCGCCCATTGGGCCGCCTGCTGCCACGCCTGCAGCCAGGCCCCGCGGGTGCGCAGTGGGGCGGACTGCCAGCGCAGCCACATGTCTTTCCCCTGCACGTTGCGCCGCGCCCAGGCCACCACCTGCACTCCCGCTTCGCCTCCCGCGCTGCTGCGCCGGGTGATGCGCAGCGCCTGGCCATCCCAGTCGATCGGTATGGTGTAGGGCAGGGCCAGCAGCGCATCCAGATCCGCGCCCCACTGGCCCAGCGCCGCCTGCAGCGTGAGCAGGGCGTCGCCCCGCGCCTTGGTCTGCTGCTGGGCACGCACCATGCCGTCGATGCCGCGCCAGCTCATCAGGGCCATCAAGCCCAGCAGGGCGATGGCGATCAGCAGCTCGATCAGCGTGAAGCCGCGCGGGGAATGGGATCTGCGCCGGTTCAACTTCGCCCCACGATGGTCGAGAGCCGCAGCACCGGCCCGCTCTGGCTGCGCACCTGGGCGTCGACACGGCGAAAACTGGGGTTGGGCGTGGGCCGCACCGAGAGCGTCAGGTCAAAGCGTTCGCTGGCCTGCTCGCAGCCTTGCACGCTGTCGCCAATGGCGGGCATCTGGCGCGACAGGCGCACCGCCACCAGCGCGTTTTCAGCGCACACATGGGCCAGCATGACTTCGGACTGGCGCTCGGCGTTGCGCACCAGCGCGCCCGTGGCCTGGCTGCCGGCCAGCAGCGCAATCGCCACAATGCCCAGTGCCACCAGCACCTCGATCAGCGTAAAGCCCCGCGCCGCAGGAAGGTGATAGTGCTTCATGGCGCGCCCAGCACGGCAAAAGGCCGCAGGCCGTCGGTGCCCACCTGCAGGCGGCGCTCCGGGCGGTTGGCCTGGCTCAGCACCACGGTTTGCGGCGGAATCAGCGGTTCCGGCCCCAGCAGCACCGGGGCCAGGACGAAAGCGCGCGTATTGGCGTCCAGCCACTGCGTGGGCAGTCCGCTGCTGGCCGGCAGGCCGTCAAAGCGAAACCCGCCCTGGACCAGGCGCCAGCGCACCGGCACCCCGGCCGCCCGCGACTTGGCCCGCGCGCCTTCCAGCAGCGCCGCCAGGCGCTCGGCCTCGCGCTCCAACTGGGTTTCAGACGGATCGCGCAGCACCAGCGACACCCCGGCCGTAGCCAGGGCCATGATGCTGATGACGAGCAACAGCTCCAGCAGCGTAAAACCGTTCTGCTTTCTACTGCCAGCTGCCAATGTCCGCATCCTTGCCTTCGCCTCCCGATTGGCCGTCGGCGCCAAAGGACATCACATCCACTTCGCCTTTGATGCCTGGGCTCAGGTACTGGTAAGGCCGCCCCCAGGGATCGTTGGGGAGCTTTTCCAGGTACGGCTTCCAGTTAATGGGCGGCGGGCCGGAGCTGGGGCGCGCCACCAGCGCCTGCAGACCCTGCTCGGACGTCGGATAGCGCTGGTTGTCCAGGCGGTAGAGCTTGAGCGCCTGCATCAGGTTGGTCACGTCGGTGCGCGCCGCCGTGGTGCGGGCATCGTCGGCGCGGTCCAGCACGTTGGGGACGATCAGTGCGGCCAACACGCCGATGATCACCAGCACCACCATCAGCTCGATCAGGGTGAAACCACGGGCCAGCGTGCGGCGCGTGTAAGAGTTGGAAAGGTTCATGGTCGGCAGGCGGTTGAAGAAGAGCCACGGGCCATCCGTGCATCGGATGAATCATAATCGCGAGATGCAGACCCGATCTCACTACACATGGGGCGTGCGCCTGGGCACGCTGGCCGTGTGGGCGCTGGCTACTGCCAGCGCGGCGTACTGGGGCCTGCGCCTGACGGCGCTCTCCCCCGGCATGCCCGCTGCCGCCGCAGCCCCCGCGCCCGTGGCAGCAGACGTGCAGGCCATGGCCCGGCTGCTGGGCGCGGTGGCCGCTCAGGCGGCTCCCCAGGAGGCTGCGCCTCCCGTCTCCAGCCGCTTTGCGCTGGTGGGCGTGCTGGCAGGCCAGCAGGGCGGCAGCGGCGCCGCACTCATCGCCGTGGACGGCAAACCCGCCAAACCCTACCGCGTTGGCGCCACGGTAGACGCCGGGCTGGTGCTTCAATCGCTGGGCCCTCGCCAGGCACGCCTGGGCCTGGACGGTGTCGCCACGGTGACGCTAGAGATGCCGCAGCGCAATTGATCTCGTCGGTTTCGGTTTAATTTGACTCACCGAGCCCGGTATTCAGGCAAGTTTTCGTTGGGGGTGACCCCCCCCCCCATACTTTGCAAACAAAGTGTTGCAAAAAATCCGTGGAACTTTCGGCGACGGATGGTGCGCATCGGTACTATTCGCCGCCTCTGTTCGAGAATTTGATGTGCGCAATGTGGAGGGTCGAGATGAGCCAGCTTCGGTCAATGTTTTTGTGTCTATTTGTTATGGCCTATGGCGCTGCAGGCGCCCAGGAAGTTATCCCCGATTTTTATCGGGAGCCTGGACTTCAGGCTAACAGAAACTACATCAATCAAAGCAATCACGAAGATATAGATCCGTTTACAGGTTCTTTGCAGCACCATTATGTCGATTTGCATATTCCAGGTAATGGTGGGCTGGATCTAAAAATTATCCGGTCCTACAATAGTACCAATGTCGATCCGTCGAAACCTTCACAGCCTGTATTATCTGCGGGATCGGGATGGACGGTTCATTTTGGCCGGATATTAAAGGCGGGGGACAATTTTCCGTGCTTTAACAAAAATGCTCAAAGCATAGTTGATAACCCCGTGCTGGAATTGCCGGATGGAAGTCGGCAGTTATTGGCCTTCACCGGATCGATTTCACCTATGGCGGTCACTGCTCAACGTTGGCGTGCTGATTGTCATCCTGGCGGTGGATTGTTGGTGACCTCTCCAGATGGAGTGATGTATGAAATGAGCCAAGCTGTTGGTTCTGGTTCGGCGACGTCTCCCGTCTATGAGTGGCACACAAAAAAAATCACAGATAGAAGTGGAAACTACATAACAATCAACTACGCTTCTGGCGCAGTCAAAGAGATTCGATCAATAAATACCAGTGATGGGCGAACGGTGTCGTTTGTATACTGGGATTCTGGTACCTTTTCGGCCCGGATTCGGAGTATCTCTTCTGCGGGGCAGACATATCAATATCTCTATCGCTCCTCGGGGGTGACTGACGTTTACCAATTGTCAGAGGTGGTCCGCCCGGATGGACTTAGTTGGAAATATACGTATAACGGGAGCACGGGGTCGTCTGCTGGCGGATATTTGATGAGTTCGGTTGCGTATCCACAGGGTGGTTCGATAACTTACAATTATGAATATGTTTTTTTTGATTCACAATCAAATCCGTATAGTCGATCCAATGTGGTGAGTCGGAAACAAACAAGTGATGGCGGTAACTGGTCGTTCCGCTATTCGCCGGGTGGCATTGGGTCGTACGACGAAACCACGGCTGATACGCCGGCCGGAAACATCATTTACAAGCATATTGGACCGAAATATGCAGGGTCCGGCAAAGTGTGGATGGTGGGTTTGCTGGTTGAAAAAAGGGTAGGCTCACTCCAAACCGAGAAATACGATTGGGAGGGCCAGAAGATATCTTCTGAAACATACCTTCGCCCCGGGGCATTTGTAACAAAAATAGATTATCTGGAGACAAACGCACCGGTACTGAAACGAAAAACAATAACGCGCGATGGGGAAACCTACCAAACCACCTATGGCAGCTTCGATAGCTATGGAAATCCAAGGCAAATCACTGAATCCGGTCCGGGGGGTGGAAATAGAACCACGTCGATCAGTTACTACACCAACACCGGGAAATGGATTGTCAAACAACCGCAAAATGAGAGCTCTTCGGGATTTTCTGTTTCCCGCAGCTTTGACAGCGATGGAAACATGACCTCTGAAACGAGGAATGGAGTAACAATCTCGCGGAGCTATGACGGGCAGGGAAATGTGAGCAGTGCAACATTTCCGCGCTCCTTGAGGCACAGTTATTCCAGCTACAAGCGTGGTATTCCTCAAAGTGAATCCCAGCCAGAAGGCATCAGTATCTCTCGCCAAGTCAGTGATGCGGGCAACGTAACCATGGAGAGAAATGGCAACGGTGATACAACCAATTATGCCTATGACGATCTCAATCGGGTTGCATCCATCGATTACCCTGCAGGCGACTCTGTACGCATCAACTATTCTTCAGCCTCGCGGACAGCATCGCGTGGAAGCCTGACGCAATCCACCCAATACGATGGATTTGGCCGCACGACCAGGGTAATACTGGGCGGTATCACCACATACTACGATGTGGACACGCTGGGGCGGACGGTATTTCAATCCAATCCTGGCAGCAGTAGTCCGGGGACGAGATACACCTATGACCAACTGAACCGTGTTGTGGGCATCCGGTATGCCGACGGCGCTAACCAAAGCATTTCGTACGGTAGAGCCAGTAAAACCGTGCGCGATGAGCGAGGCAACAGCACCACCTACAGCTACAGGGCATATGGCGACCCAGACAAGACATTCTTGATGGGAATATCCACGCCCGATAGCAGTTCGCGCGTTACTTTCAACCGAAACGACATGGACCTGATCACCTCGGCCACACAAGACGGATGGACGCGGCGCTACTCCTACAACAGCAATGATTACCTGGTCTCGGCCAGCCACCCAGAAACAGGCTCCACCAGCTATGGCAGGGATGAAGCGGGCAACATGACATCGCGCAGCACGGGCGGTGCGGGCACGGTCAACTTCTCCTACGACGGACAAAACCGCCTGACGAGAGTCAGCTACCCGGGCTCCACACCCTCGGTCAGCCACAGCTATGACGGAGCTGGCCGCCTGCTGCGCACCAGCACCTCTGCAGCAACCCGAAGCTACTCGTACGACGGCAACGGTAACGTGCTGCAAGAAAGCCTCAGCGCCAATGACTTGTTGTGGAGCGTTCGATACGGCTACAACTCCAACGACGCACTGACCTCGATCACCTACCCGATGTCGGGAACCAGGGTGTCCTACTCCGTGAATAGTCTGGGCCAGCCAACATCCATACAGAACTACATCCAAAGCGTCGCCTACTGGCCCTCCGGGCAAGTCCGAACCATCAGCTATGCCAACAGCGTCACCTCGGAGTACGGCCAGAACCAGCGCCTGTGGGCCAACTCCTTCAGCACGTCGCGGTCATCCTATTTCAACCGGGCGAGCTACGGATACGACGCAGTGGGCAACCTCACCTCCATCAGCGACTCGGCTGACACTGCCTACAACCGAACGCTGGACTACGACAGCATGAACCGCCTGACCCGGGTGACAACGCCCGGTGGAAGCGGAGACATCGTCTATAGCGGCGCAGGCAACATTACCCGCCAGCAAATAGGCAGCCTGCGGCTGGACTACACCTACGACAGCAACAACCGGCTGAGCAGCCTGAGCGCCGTGCCCAACACGAACTCAACCAGCTACGGCTACGACGCACTGGGCAACATCGCCAGCGCCAACGGCAAGACCTACCAGTACGACGCGGTGCCCAACCTGACCTGCGCGAACTGCGGCGGCGCAGGAGGCAGCATCCTCTACACCTATGACGGCGACCAAAAGCGCACCAGCATGACCAAGGGCGGAATCAAGACCCACGAATTCTTCGGCGTGCATGGCCAACTGCTGGCCGACTACACCCCGGGCGCAACAGGCCAAAAGGGCAAGCTCACCGAATACATCTACCTCAACGGCAAACGCATCGCACAAAAGGAGACGGCCCAATGAGCCGCACCATCGCCACCCTA